>DJTQ01000404.1 GCA_002439285.1 Paenibacillaceae bacterium UBA6304 | reverse complement strand
CCCCCCCCCCTCCCCCCCCGCCCCCGCGGCCACGCCGGCAAGAATGACCCCCCCCAGCATGGCAAGCCCCTTTCCCAGCCATATCCGCAGTCCCAAGCCTGCTGCCGTCTCTTCTCCCAGCGATAACGCCGAGACTGATTTCGTCAGAACCAGGCTTAGAAGCAGGCCCACGACCGCAAACGGAATGCTTAGCTTGATCAATTCCGGGTCCAACTGGTGCAGCCGGGCATTATACCAAAAGCTGATTTTTTGTGATAGCTGGAAATAGGCGGCAACCGCACTCGCGGTCCCGCTGAGGAAACTCCCGATCACCGTGCCCAAGATCGCCAGCTTCACGGGACTCATTCCCTGGGGAATCGCCCAAGCCAACCCGAACACGATCGCCGCCCCCGCCGCCGAACCGAGCAGCGAACTCAGAATGTAGAGATCCGGGTGAGCATTCGGCATGATCACCATAAATAAAGTAACGGCAAACACCGACCCATCCGATACGCCCATGATCGAGGGAGAAGCAAGATAGTTTCTTGTAATTCCCTGCATCAGCGCCCCCGAGATCGCGAGAAAAGCCCCGATCAACATGGCCCCTACAGCTCTGGGCAACCTTGAGGACATCACGATTTGGTGATCTAGGCTGTTTCCGTCAAAAGCGAATACCGCATTCCAGACGGTTTCGAGGGTCATATTTTTCGCGCCGAAACGAATAGATATCATTATCAATAAAAGAGCGACTGCCGGGGCCATCACAAGGATGAGCGCCGGCAGTATTTTTTTATGCCTCATTTTCAACACGCCTTATACTAAGCTATTTGGTCAAATGGCTAACTGCCTCTTTCAAGAATTCAATTTTACTGTAAGCCGTGCCCCCTTGAGCCAGAGGATCAACTACATTGACGAATAGCTTTCCGTTTTTGACAGCGGATATATTCTTGATGATTGGATCATTCTGGAATTCGTTGAGCGCATTCGGCGTATCCTTGTTTTCGTCCGGGGAGAATTGCATAAACACGTAGTCCGGATTCATTTCCGCGAACTTCTCTTTGGATACCAGTTCCTGAGCTTTTGCGGCCTTCACTTCCGCCGGCACGGTAAAGCCGAGTTCCTCGTACAGGACAGGGTTAAAGAACACTTTTTCCGGATAGATGTACAATTCTCCTTCGCGAATGCGGAGTGCGATCACTTTGCCGCCTTTTACGGAATCGCTAAGCTGTGACTTGGCTGCCTCCAAATCTGCCTTGTATTTCTCAATCGCCTGATTGGCCTGCTCCTGCTTCCCGCTCAATTCCCCGAGCAGTTGCAGATTGCTTTCCCAATCCGTAGAGACATGGGAGTATGGAATGGTTGGTGCAATTTTACTCAACTGCTCCATTACCTCCGGTTTGAATTTGGTGCTTCCCAGGATGACATCCGGTTTCAGAGACAGAATCGTCTCGAAATTCGGTTCGGTCTTTTCGCCGATAGATATAGCGTCAGTAGTAATCGATTGGAATAATTCCGGGAACTCGCCAGAGACGGTAATGGCTCCCACCGGTTTAACATCAAGCACGATCGAGTCTTCCATCGCTTCAACGGCTCCTGTGATGACAATTCGTTCTGTTTTCGCTGGCAACGTATATTCCTTGTCCAAATATTTCACGGTTTTCGTTTCTTCCTGTGACGTGGAATTCTCCGCCGCCTCCGCTTTCGTCGCGGAATTTGTTGCCGCGTTTCCGGATTCCGCCCCGGAAGTCTCCTTTTTCTCTCCGCAAGCCGTCGTTAATACAACCAAAAATACTAAAAGCAACCCCGCTACCCATTTCATCTGTTTCATTTATACCTGTTACTCCCTTCATACCACCGATCAATATTGATAATGATTATTATTATCATTTATATGTTAAAGAGAATCGGTATTTTCCGCCATGGAATATTACCGGAAACTTCATGGATTATTTACGGAAAAGGCAGCTTCTATTTCCTCCAGCATGCGTAATATGGCAATCGGAGAGTATTCCCGCCAAGGATATGACGAGAGGATGTGTACCCTTCCGGCACGAACCGCGGGAAGCCCCATCCACTCAGGAGAGGATTGCAGCGCCTTCCAGTGTTCCAGGGTTTCCGTATCTTGACGGACCAGCAGCAATAAGTGCTCCGCATCGCAATCAACGAGGTCCTCCGTTGCCAGCGGGTCCGTATGAGGCTTAGATTCCATTAGAGTCGAAGGAATAAATCCCAGAATCTCGAACAGTACCTCGTTGATCCCTCGCCCTTCGTTAAGACTTAACTCATTGCGATGAAAACGGAGCGGCAACATGCGAGGATTCCCGATCCTGTCATTCCGAAGTTTCTGGAGCACATCCGCCCGTTTCCGCTCGTACTCTTCGAGCCATCTCCCGGCTTCATCTGTTTTATCCAGTAGTCCGGCCAAATCTTGAAGTTGAGCTTGCCAGCCGAGGGTTTCTTTCATTTCATATACGGGTGCTATTTCCGTCAGTCGCTCTTTCTCCCAAGGTTCGACGCCTGAAGCGCAAAGAATCAGATCCGGCTGTGAATCGCAGAGCTTATGTAAATTCTCGTGCTTGTTGTGGTTCTGCCGGTAGGCACTAAGATGAACCGGAACGATCGGCGCCAGGGATTGGTGATAATAACGCGACCATTTGGGATGAAGCGGTGCCACATAGGGGGTAATCTGAAGCGGGATGAGGTAACCCAGTATAGACGAGGAGCCATACACGGCAAGTTTATTTTTGTGTGTCTTCATATAAGCCGAGGGTGATTGACCGAACTCTTTTTTAAACTTCCTACTAAAATAAAATTCATCCCTGTATCCTACCTGATGGGCAACTTCCCGAAGCAGGCGATCCGTACCAAGCATAAGCTGCTTCGCTTTATTCATGCGGATCTGAGTCAAAAACTCCATGACGCTGGAACCGTATGTCTTTTTGAACACCTCGGAAAAATATTTCGGGCTTAGCTCGGCGATCCCGGCTAACTGGTCCGTTGTTAGATCTTCTCCGTAATGCTCCTCCATATAGAGTCTGGTTATCTCCAGAGTCCGAGCCTTATTATAATTCTCAGCGCTTTGCTCACTTGCCTTCAATATTCCATGCAGTATTTCCTGGAATTGGATCTGTGCTCTCCACTGTTTGAGGACCTCCGGATGACGGAAGTTTTGATAAATCGAGAAAATGCCCTGGTGTGTCCGATCTTCTACTGTAGACAAGCGAATGATTCCTTCCGGAAAAGCTCCTTCCGGCTTTACTTCGCATAACGTATGTTCGGATGATTCTCCCGCCTGAAATACGCTGAAGCGAAATACCGCGACACTGACATTCGTCCGGGAAACGGCACGGATTCCGAAGGTGCTGTCTTGGGGACAAAAGCAAGCCGTTCCTTTGTCCATCCGGAAAACTTGTTCATTCCTCTCTACTCTGGCCTCGCCTTCCAAAAGTACGATCAGCGACATATTCAAAGTCAGACATAGATCTGACGGCAGATCTTGTCCACCGTAGATTTCCATCTCCCATAACCGAATGGTCCAAGCATTTCCGATGGGAGATTGCCGAGTTACTCCGGGGCGGTCAGGATTGTTATGATTCAGCAAATTTACCCCACCTTATTGATAATGGTTATCATTATCATATAAATACCATATCATGACCACCCTGTCCAGAAAATAAGCCCGGAACATGCGTTATACTATATTCCTATCATTATGTACTCCGATCAAAAGAAAAAGAACTCCTGCAAATATGCAGGAGTTCTTTATTTCTGTATGCGGTCGAGAGGACTCGAACCTCCACGGGTATACACCCACTACCCCCTCAAGATAGCGTGTCTGCCATTCCACCACGACCGCAAGTTGGTGACCCGTAGGGGATTCGAACCCCTGTTACCTCCGTGAAAGGGAGGTGTCTTAACCCCTTGACCAACGGGCCTTATTTAATTCCGCTCTGAAGCGGCGACAAGATTGAGTATACCAAATACCAATATACCTTGCAACACTTTTTTTAGGAGTTTCTCAAAATCCTCATGAATAATCATCTAATTCATCATTCGTCACGATACCCCTTCCTCTTTACGAAGGATAAAATGTCCTCCTTTCACTTCAGCGTTGTATTCTCCTCCCACGTTTTTGTAAGAATACACTTTACCTTCCGAGGTTAAAGGAAAGTCACTCTTAAATGAAAACCGTCATTCTCCGGAATAGACAGAATCACTTGGCAGGCTGTCGAGACAGATTGGATGGTAGGGGTGGAATAGAAGATTGTATATATATCTTAACGAAGAGAGAGGGATACTCTCCCGTTGGTCGAGATTGCGAAGTGATTCCTAACGAAGTTAATGCTCCGATGCCTCCTCCTATGAGGCTTCTCATCCCTACGCAAAAAAACAGCCCGCCGAGTTCATCGGCAGGCTGTTTTGCTCGTTGTATTTCAGAACGGAGAGAGAGGGATTCGAACCCTCGCACCGCTTACGCAGTCTAACCCCTTAGCAGAGGGTCCCCTTATAGCCACTTGGGTATCTCTCCAAGAAAATGGCTCCCCGAACAGGACTCGAACCTGTGACAACTCGATTAACAGTCGAGTGCTCTACCAACTGAGCTATCAGGGAACAATGAATAAAATTACAATCAGAACATGATTAAATTTAACACGTTTCTGCACGAAAGTCAACAAATCCACACCTAAATTGCCGGATAGATAACTATAATTCATGCTGAAATAAATTCTATTTTGGGGCTTGAAAAATTCAGCATTATCGTTAAAATATATTTAACGTTAAAATAATTTTAACGACTTCTAATCAAAGGAGCTACTATTATGCGTGCGGATGCTTTAATCAAAGGCAAAAGTAAGGCCAAAAGATTATCGGGGCTCACCGAACACAAATCGTTTATGTATTTGCTGATAGCAAGAATCATTTCCCGATTTGGGGATTCCATCGATTCCATTGCCTACAGCTGGATGGTTTATACGTTGACAGGATCCAAGTTGATGATGGGCTCGCTGTTTGCTCTAAACTTCGTGCCCAGCATTTTGTTCAGCTTCTTTACGGGCGCTCTCGTGGATCGCTGGTCCAAACGCCATGTCATTTTGATAACCTCCTTGGGCAGGGGCCTGCTGGTTGTCCTGACCGCTACCTTATACGGAATGTCGCTGCTCAAGCCTTGGCACCTTTATGTCATTACCTTTCTCATCTCCACGCTGGAATGTTTCACAGCCCCGGCTGAATTAGCGCTCGTGCCTCGTCTTCTTCCCAAAGAAAAGCTGCTCAGCGGCAATTCCATCAGCACTACGGTTTCTCGGATTTCCGAACTCGCCGGCTTGGCCGTTGCCGGAGGTATCATTGCATTTGCCGGCATATCCGGTGCCATTCTGATCGACGGACTGACTTTTTTTGCGGCAACTGTCTTCATCTCGCTGATTCGAGGCACTCCCGAAACTCCTGATTCGGAAGCCGTTGAAAGAACAACTCTGTTGCAGGAGATCCTCGTTGGTTTAAAGTTCATTTTTAGCAATAAGTTAATTCTCACCATCGTACTGATTGCCGCCTATGTCAATCTCTGCCTCTCCCCCTATAACGTACTCAATCCTGTTTATGCCGATGAAATTTTGAAATCCGGTCCTATGGGACTCAGCCTGCTTGGAATAACACTCCTATGCGGCATGGTCGTCAGCGGCCTCTGGCTCAGCCGCAAAGGCAGCTCCTACAAAAAAAGCCGGCTGATTATCGCCGGGTATCTGCTACTGGGAGCGAGCTATGCTCTTTTTTACCTGCCGGCTTACTTACCGATTCCCCCGCTTTACCTGGCTCCGATATTCAGCTTCGGAATGGGAATTGCCGTTCCGCTAGCCAGCACGCCTGCGACAACGTATTTTATGGAGACCGTCCCAAAAGAACTGCTAGGAAGAGTGGGTGCCTTGTACAGTATGATATGTACTTGTGCCATACCGCTTGGAAGCTTGTTGGCGGGAGTGATTGGGGAATGGATGCAAGTCCATGCGCTCTATCTGTGTTTCGGATTACTCCTGATCGTCCCTGGCTTCGTTCTGCTGAGACACCGGAGTTTCATGCGGCTTTGAACAATCGTTTTCCTTTGTATGCCATCCCGATCATGCGTTATACTTAAGTCAGCAAATCCAATCGTCAATTTTGGATCAAATTCGGAGGCAGAAACATGAAGAAAGAGCTCAAATCGCTGGAAGAAATCCGTATTTACTCCGATCCGTACCGCATTCAAATTATGAATGAATTCCAAAAGATCGGCCGTCCCGCAACCGTTAAAGAGATTGCCGATTCACTCGGCGAGGTCCCGGCCAAGGTGCATTATCATGTAAAAAAACTAGAAAGTATCGGGCTTGTTTCTATAGTGGATACCAAACTCGTGAACGGGATTACCGCTAAGTATTATGAGCCGTTCAAGGGTCAAATTGCGATTAAGAAAAGCGAATTCGATGAAACGTTACAGCAAGTATTTCAATCCGAAACTCAAAAACTTCTGTTCAACCTATTCGAAGAGAGCAAGAAGCGTTTTTTGCGGGCTAACCAAGGACCTTCTCCTGAGGGAACGCTAATGAATCATGATGTTTTTTTGACCAAGGAGGAAGCCAAAGAACTAATTGCCTTAATCAATGAGTTCTGCGAAAATCATCAGCACAATGACCCGTCTGCGCCCCGCGAAAGTTACGAAGTCTTTTTCACCATGGCCAGAAGCCAAGGACCGGAGCAGCCCGGAGGAAATAAAAAAGAACCATCATCCCCATAATTGGCAATCCGGTTCTTATATTTGCTGCTGTTTAATTGTTCATGCTTACTCTTCGTCTGTCTCGTTCTCATATCGCTGAAGGCGAAGGGGCTACGGCTCAGTTCCGGATTGCGTTTTCCTTCCCTGATCAGCTTTTGGCGTATTTTCTGGGCTTGCGATTTGGCCATGATGATCTCACTCCTCAAAATAAATGTTCATACTTCTTCATTATAACATATTTAATTTTAAGTTCCCCCTGCATCTGCCGCAACGATAACGTTCCGGATCTACCCGCCGCTTACGAAGATATTCCATCCCGCAGCCGGAGCAGACCAGCTTATAGCGGTAAGGGAGAGTTTTACGTTTGGCTTGGCCCGGCAGGGACTGGCAATAGCGGCTTCCGTCGACTTTTTTCAGCAGGGCCT
>DJTQ01000405.1 GCA_002439285.1 Paenibacillaceae bacterium UBA6304 | reverse complement strand
GCCGACAGGTTGATATCATGAAGAACCATCACAATTGTCGTGTTATGCTGGCGGTTAAGGTCTGTAAGCAGATCCAGAATTTCGACTTGATAAGTAATGTCTAGAAAGGTCGTCGGTTCATCCAGAAACAGAATATCGGTCTGTTGAGCCAGTGCCATGGCAATCCAGACGCGTTGCCTTTGGCCGCCAGAGAGTTCGTCAATGTCATGGTTGGCAAACTCGGTAATATCCATCGTATTCATCGCTTCGGCAACGGCTTCATAATCCTTTTTGCTCCACCCGCCAAACATGGATTGATGAGGGAATCTTCCTCGCCCAACCAGATCTGCTACGGTAATGCCTTCCGGCACAATCGGGGATTGCGGAAGCATCCCTACGACCCGGGCTAGCTTCTTCGGAGGGATTTTGCCGAGCGGTTTGCCGTCCACGGTTATTTGTCCGGAGATGGGCTTGATCAGCCGGGCCAACGTTTTGAGAAGCGTGGACTTTCCGCATCCGTTTGCACCGATAAGCACGCTTATTTTATTGCTAGGAATAACAAGATCAATTCCATGGATCACCGTCTTGCGATCATAACCTGCTACGAGTTGTTCAGCTTGAAAATGATGTGTGGTTGTCATCATAGCTCCCCCTTCCGATTCATTTGGATAAGCAGGAAGATCAGGTAGGGTGCTCCGAGCAATCCGGTAATAATCCCGACGGGATATCTGACCTCAAAGGCAAATTGTCCAATCAGATCAGCCGCCAAAACTAGATTGACGCCGACAAGTCCGGCCGGAATTACGTTGGAGTAGCCTACGCCGACTAATCTTGTTGCGATCGGTCCTGCAAGGAAGGAGACGAAAGCAATCGGCCCGGTGGTAGCGGTGGCAATTGCGACCATGGCGACAGAGCTCATGATCAGCACAATTCTTGATTTGTCTGTATTTATACCGAGAGAAGAAGCGGACTGCTCTCCAAGCTCTAATAGACTTAAGTGCTTTCCAAGCACAATAAGTATAGGCGTAAAAATAACAACTGTAATGATCAGCGGAGGAAGCTCCCGCATTTGAGAGCCGTTTAAGCTGCCTCCAATCCATCTGAGCGCCGTGGGAATATCCTGCTGCGAACTTATCAGAATCAGGTAGGATATAAGGGAATCAAGCATAGCCTGCATGCCTATGCCGATCAGGATTAACCGGCCGATCGAGAAAGATTTACCCCTGGACAACAGATACATGAGGATGACCGTAGCCAGTCCTGCAATGACAGATGCAATGGATACGACGGCTCGGCTAGTATGCAGGACGGTAATGCAAAAGACGGCTGCCGCGCTAGAGCCGGAGGTAATCCCAATGATGTTCGGATTGGCAAGCGGGTTGCGCAGCATGGTTTGGAAAACGTATCCGCCCACGCCAAAGGCCATCCCGGCGAATAGACCCGCCAGCATTCTCGGCAGGCGGATCGTATTGACGGCAAAGGAGACACCCTTTACCTGATCTCCGGTCAGTGCCCGGAACACCTCTGGTATCGGATAGATCGTGTTCCCCAGTAAGAGCATTGCGCAACATAGAAGGACTGCCAGCAGTGCTAGGCAGCTAGTGACTACAATCCAGCGGCGGCGCCGTTCACGCCGACCTGTCTTAATCAATTCTAAGGTATCATTTCTCATAATGAACGCACTTTCGATTTAATCGCTAGGAATATTAGGAGCGGGGCTCCAACAAAGGCTGTAACTACTCCGACTTCCAGCTCGCCTGGACTACCGAGCACTCTGCCGCATATGTCTGATATGGTTAATATAATCGCCCCTGAAAGGGCGGACATCGGAATGACGAAGCGTAGATCGGGCCCCAGAATAAGCCGCATCACATGCGTGGCTAAGAGTCCGATAAAACCGATCGGCCCCGCCAACGCAGTCACTGCACCGCACAATAGAACGCCGGCCAGCGCCGCGATGAGCCGCAGCATTCCCGTCCGAACCCCCATACCGGTTGCCACATCGTCCCCCAGAGCCAATGCATTCAGCGCCGGAGCCGTGAAGAACGCTACCAAGATTCCGACAATCAGAAACGGGGTGAAGGTTACCACGGTACTCCAGCTCCCGGAACCGACGCTCCCAACTTGCCAGAAACGGAATTGATCCATTACGTAAGAACGCGGTAGCATAATGGCGGAGACAAGAGAAGACAGGGCAGCACTGGTGGCTGCACCTGCCAAGACAAGCTTGATGGGCGTGGCACCGCCACGCCCCATCGAACCGATACCGAATACGAACAAAGCTGTTATCGTAGCCCCCGCCAAAGCCAATCCGATGTATTGATAGGCGGAACTTATGTTTAAGAATGCTATTCCGCTGACGACGAACACGGATGCCCCGGTATTCACGCCCAGGATGCTTGGATCGGCGATCGGGTTGCGTGTGACAGATTGCATCAGTGCGCCGGATACGCCGAGCGCCGCACCGCAGCACAGACTGAATACGGTTCGGGATATCCTTTTGCGGACGATATTTGCCCCATAGGATTCTATATCTGAATGAAAAAGTCCATCGATCAGGTCCTGAATCCTCAGAATCCGGGAACCCAGAATTAAAGAGGCGATCGTACATAATAGAAGCAGAACTATGCAGATCATCAGAACCATTTTGAAGTTTTTCGGTATAGGCGATGCTAGCTTGATATTATTGAATTCTGCAGATTTATTCATTTACTTTGTCAGCGGCCGCTCCAAGTAGCTTCAAGTATTCATCAATCGTATAAGCAATGGAGAGCGGGTTGGGAGTTCCGGCAGCCACCAGAGGCGTATCACTGTCGATAAACGCTACAGAGCCTCTTTGAATAGCAGGGATTTTACCGAGCAAGGAATCTGCTTGAAGGGCCTTTAATAGCTCGTCGTTACCATAGCCAACAATAATGTCGGCATCGTTCAGCGCCTCTGCATTTTCAGCACTCAGCTTCAAGGAATAGCTGGTTGGATCCGTAATTTGCTTCGTTATGCTCTCCGGATATTCCAGTCCCATTTCGTATAAGAAGGAAACGCGGGAATCAACCGGCGTGTAAATATGGAGCTGGGACATATCTTCTGCTGAAAAGTTAACCCAAACGACCTTTTTGCCGCTGATTTGAGGATATGCGCTCAGCTTTTCGCTGACCAACTTTTCCGTATCTTTGATCAGTTGTTCACCTTCCGCCTTCATTCCCATACCTTCCGCATTCAGAAGTACTTGCTCACGCCATGTCGTTGCCCATGGAGCCGTCGGGTAGGATACGACCGGAGCGATTTGGCTCAGAAGATCGTAATCTTCCTGGGTAATGCCGGAGTAAGCGGCAAGAATGACATCCGGGTTGGCATCGGAGATAGCTTCAAAATCCAGGCCGTCCGTATCTTGGAATACATTAGGATCTTTAACACCGAGCTCTTCCAGTTTCTCGGCTGTCCAAGGCAATAGACCGCTATCATCCTGGACGCCGAAGTTTGCTGCCGAGAAGCCTACAGGCACAACGCCCATCGCAAGAGCGACATCATGGTTCGCCCATTGAATCGTAACGATGCGTTCAGGCTTGCTCTCGATTGTAGTTTCACCAAGCGCATGCTTGATCACAATCGGATATTGCACATCCGCGTTCTGGGCAGCAGGTGTCGAGGTTTCGGTCGCCGTGTTTCCTGAGTTTGCTTGAGCAGCAGGCTTAGAAGTTGAATTGTTCCCCTGGCTTGAACATCCGACCAATGCCAATACAAGCACAGCGGCAAGAATCAGAGTATGTAGTGAGGTTTTCCGGTTTGTGTTCATAATCATTTCCTTCCCAATTCAATGAAATTGATAATCATTATCATAATGATAACTTCTCTATGATCAAGTGTCAAAGAAATATTTTTGTGTATTCTGCAGATTCAGCTTTCTTATTTTTAGCCTTACAGGGAAGTTAAGCTGTGACAAGGGCCCAAATGTCCGCATATGATGCCGAAGATGATCATCTTGGGCAAAGGAGAGGACGGCTCTGAAAAAGCGAAGCAAAACCACGAAACCGGGCAGAGCGAGAAAGTCGCTCTATTACGTGGATAATCCGGAAATAAACGAGTTGACTATGTTGGAGAGAGGAAAGCCCGAGTACACAACAGACTTGGCGAAAGAAGTAACGGTCCATCAGTCCCTTCCCGTCTCGGAAGTAAGGGGAGAGACGGTTCTGAAAGAGAAAGTTTTGGAGGAGCATGCGGAGAAAGCCGTAAATGCAATATCGGAGGAGATCCAATCCGAAGAGAAGCATTTGCAGGAACTGGAGTCCATTTTGAAGGAGAAACGGTCTCCTGAATCCCAGGGAGGTATTATTTATACGGACGATCTGACGGATGCTTCAGTCACTGGGGACAAAATTGCACCTTATTCCATCGATTCCGGCAAAATAAAGCTGGGGACGATCGGATCAGCCTGGATCGCCGACCATGCGGTAATGGGCAGCAAAATCGCCGACGGAGCCATCGTGGCTTCCAAAATAGCTCCCCAATCCGTTAGGGGAGAGCATTTGGTTGACGGTGCCGTGGAGGGAAGAAATATCCGCGACCGTTCGATCGGCGGGAGCAAACTGGAGGACGGCAGTATTACCGGCTATAAGCTGGCCGACGGGATTATAGACGGTGGCAAACTCGCAGATGGTTCCATCCAGAGCAGACATTTAAGCGAGTGGATCGTAACAACGGATTTGCTTCAGGATCAAGCCATCACTTCAGATAAAATCCGCAGCTCGGCCATCCGCTCAATTCACCTGGAAAACGGGGCGGTGGATACGTCAAAATTGGGTGAATCCTCCGTGACGTCAAGCAAAGTCCGAGACGGGGCGATTACGGCAGACAAACTGCAGGAAGGGGCAGTGGAGAGCCGTCATCTGGCCGAAAACGCCATCACCGTCCGTCATCTGGCACCCGGCATGATCGGCAATGAGCATATAGGGTTGTTAAGTATTAGCAGCGAGCAGCTCCGCAACGGGATTATTACTTCCCATCATCTGGGGGAGCAAGTCATTCACGCCCACCACCTCGCTCCAGGAGCGGTGGAGTCCGTTCATTTGAAATCCGGTAGTATCGGCAAGGAACAGATCGGCAGCGGGGAAATTCATGGCATGCATCTGGCGGATAAAGCCATCCTGTCCACAAAGCTTTCCGATCAGTCGGTCGGCACTGCAAAAGTAGTGGATCAAGCCATCACATCATCCAAAATTGCCGACCAGAGTATTTTGCCGAACAAGATCTCCGATGAAGCGGTGCTGACCCGGCATCTTGCCAAATCGGCTGTTCACGGGGCGCAGTTAGCTCCGGAATCGGTAACCTCGCATCACTTGGCCCCAGCTTCGGTGATGGGTGAGCAAATAGGTGCTGAAGCTGTTCAGGACCGGCATCTAGCCAGGGGAGCGGTGTCGAACGAAAAAATTGCCGAGGCATCTATTCAGGAAGGTCATATTGCACCGGGAGCAATTGCGGAAAGGCATCTTCAAAGCAGCATCGTTACAGGCAACAAAATTGCCGAGGGTACGATCACGGAAAGCAAACTTGCTCCCGGATCGGTGACCGGAGCTGCGGTCGGATCGGAGCAAATCGCCTCGAGACATATTTTGCCGGGATCTATCTGTCGAGAGCATTTGGCGGAGAACAGCATAGACGGTAGACTCCTTCAGGCCGGTTCGATCCGGGAGGAGCATCTCGGTAAAGACTCCATTTTTTCCTGGCATTTGCAGGACCATGCCGTCACTGCTCTGAAGCTGTCGCCCGAGAGCGTTACTACCGACAAATTGAATGATTTGGCCGTCACGGCGCCCAAACTGGCCGAAGGCAGTATTACAGGGGCGAAAATTGCTCCTGGTTCCCTGGAATCTTGGCACTTTTCGTCCGGAGCCGTTCAGTCCGAAAGCGTAGCAGAGAACACGATTCTTAACCAGCATCTCGTCTCGGGCTCGGTCGGAGCGGAGCAACTACAGCACGGGGCGGTGCAGGAATTTCACCTTACAACGGAAGCCGTTTCGGAACGTTCGATTCAGAATGAAGCAATCTCCTCTTCTAAATTGGCGGCAGGCGCAGTCAAGTCCCGACACTTGGCGGAAAATGGCGTAGAAGGGGTTCATCTTGCAAGAGGCGTGGTGGATTCCCGCCATCTCATTGAGAGTTCGGTAAAAAGAGAGCACTTGTCAGCTGCTTTGAAGAAAGAAGGATTACTACCGGAGAATGGAATCGGCGGCACAGACCTTCAGCCTGCTTCGATCCAGCATGCTCATTTACAAAAGGGAATCGTAGATGCTGATGTTCTGAAGGAAAAATCGGTCGGATCTGCCCATGTTCAGCCCCAAGCCGTACAAAGCCAACATTTGGCCGATTCCGCGATTCGCGGCGAGCATTTAGCGGAGGCAGCGGTAGAAACGCGCCATTTGACAGCGGGCAGTGTGAGTGGAAGCCACATTGGTGATCAAGTCATTGAAAGTAATCATATACAAATGAATGCAGTAACTATCGATCACTTATCACCGGAACTCCAGAAGGACGGTTTGTTGCCGGAAGCAGGGATTGGCGAAGCGGATCTCCAGCCGGGCTCCATTCACCGTATTCATTTTCAAAAGGGCGCGGTGGATGGCGAAGTGCTGCAAAATGAATCGGTAAATGCTTTGCATCTCAGACTTCAGTCGGTGCAAAGTTATCATCTTATGGATGAAGCCGTACAGAGCCAGCACTTGTCAACGGGTAATGTTCTGTCCCGCCATCTGGCTAAAGGGGTCGTTGAAGAAGAACATCTCGCGGAAGCGGCTGTTCAATCCGGCCATATTGGGCCGGGGGTGGTGACGTATTGGCATCTGTCCGCCGATTTACAGCAGGACGGATTGCTGCCGGAAGGAGGAATCGAGGGTGCTGATATAAAGCCGGACTCCATCGGCAGCAAACATTTGCAGGCAGGAGCGGTGAATGCCGGTGTGCTGGGCATTCAGTCCGTAGGCCCGGAACATCTTCAGGAGAATATTGTTTATGGTCAGCATCTGACGACAGAAGCAGTACTTGGCCATCATATCGGCAAAGGCGTAATCCAGCCGCAGCATCTATCCGAAGGCGCCGTCGAAGGCTCGCATCTTACGGAAGCTGCGGTGCAATCCATTCATATTGGACCGAGTTCAGTGACACCTTGGCATTTATCCCCAGATTTGCAGCGGGAAGGATTACTGCCGGAAGAAGGAATCGACGGTGCGCATATTCAGCCGGGCTCGATCGGGACAGAACATTTACAGGCGGGAGCTGTGAATGCCGGAGTGCTGGACCACCAATCCGTAGGCCCGGATCATTTGCAACCGGATGCGGTATTTAGTCACCATTTGACGAACGAGGCGGTGCAGGAACAGCATTTTGGAGAAGCTGTTATCGCTTCGCGACACTTGCAACCGGGAGTGGTTCAACCGGAACATCTGGCAATTACCCCCGTTCAAACTTTGACGGGACAGCCGGCAATGCAGCAGTTCGGCATGTGCGCGTTCATGATGATAAGACCAGAAACGTGCGTGGACGTTACGGTAATGTTTGACCAGCCTTTTTCAAATGCGCAATATGTGCTTGTCGCAATGACCAATCAACCCGCCTATCACGTAACTTTGAAGGAACAGACGCCGGAAATGGCCGTGGTTGAGGTAACTAAGATAAAGGAAAGTCATATCAATTATGGCTTTATTACCTGGATCGCTATCGGAAGCTTGACTTAAACGGGTTGTTTCATCCAGGAATTGAAGTATAGAATGGGCAGTCTTCCGCAGAGGACGGGAGGCTGCCTTTTTGTGTTAAAAAAGTGATTTATGTTGCCCACCTTGTGATTTTAGGTACAGCTATGGACAAAGGATATTCAGTATCATGAATCGAAACCGTTTGCAGGGGCTAATTGCAATGCTGACAAATGTGAATTTTTTCACTTTTTTAGGATTGTACAGCACTTAACAAGCGGAAGAGGGATTGTGACGGAAGGGGCGATCCAACTCGAATTTTATGACTTCATGGGACTGTACATAACTTTGACTATTTAGAAGGAGAGGATTGCATTTGAAAAAGATAGTTTCATTAACGGTTTGCGCAACGATGGTGTTATCTTCGCTGGTCATGACGGTTGATTTGTCTCCGATCAAGATCTCGAACATCGATGTTGTCTCCGCCGCTTCGGAAACCGAAGTGACGCCTGCCAAGGAGTCAACTCCTGCCAAGACGCCAGCAAAACAGGAAACCAAGACGACAACCAAGAAAGAAACCAAATCAACTACAAAGACAACTACAACCAAACCGACCACGACAAAACCGGCTACTACCAAACCTGCCACCACCAAGACAACGACCCCTGCGCAAAAAGAGGCAGCCAAGCCGGAATCCAAAACTCCCGCAGTTGCAGAAAAGGCTAAAAATCCTTATCAAGACGGTGTATATGTAACTTACGGGGATGCGTATTCGAAAGGAACTGAAGGCGCCAAGGTTAAGATCAAAGACGGCAAGGTTGCCGATGTGGAACTTTTGAGAACAAGTCCGAAGCTGATCGACCGGGATGTCCGCATCAATTACAGCGGGCTTTGGCAGGCATATGAGCCGATCGAATCGAGTTTGCGCGGTAAGACACGGGAACAAGCGGCTGAAGTTGACGTCGTTTCCGGTGCCACCCGTTCAAGCAACGGCTGGAAACTGGCGGTCGACCGTGCATTTGCAAGAGCGCAAGTAGAGAAGCCGGCGGCCGAGATTTACTTTGCAGGGGAACATATGGGAGTTGATCCTGAAGGCAAATATATGGTGTTTGCCAACTATGATACAACCCGACTGCTGGGCGTGAAGGTATACCCTTTGAATGAGAAAGGGGAAGCCGTCGATGAAACCGCAATGACTGCGGAACAAGCAAAAACGGTGTACACGATTGCTAATGAATTGCTGTATCGGGGAACGAAAGCCATTTCCGTCAAGGGACTGGAAACCGACTTTAAAGCTGCGGTTAACGCGTTCTGGGATGCAGAGCAAAATGCGAAAATCAACAATAACTCGAAATACGTTGACGGTTTCTATTCCGCCTATGGCACTGCCCGGGATAAAGGCGTTGAACGCGCCGACGTATATATCCGCAACGGCAAGCTGGTTGACGTGAAGCTGTACAGATTGGGATCGAACCTGATCGATCGCGGTGAAACCGCTTATGAATCGGTCGTAAAAGCCAATGCACCGATGACTGCAAAGCTGCTTGCCAACGGTTCCTATATTGAGAACTACAGCGATACGGATGCCATTTCCGGAGCAACGGAAAGCAGCCATAGCTGGAATGAAGCGGTAGAAAGAGCTTTTGAGAAAGCGATGAAAACGGCTGACGGAAAAAAATATTTTGAAGGCACGTTTGCGGGCGTGGATAATCGGTCCAAGGCTTTGGTACTGGCCGATTTCCAAGGCGACAAAGCAACAAAAGTCGCGATTCACCTGTTCGATAAAGACGGTAAGTTGATCAAAGAGGAAAGTTTGACAGAAACCCAAAAGACACTGATTGCTTCCTTGAGCGAAGGCCTGATTAAGAAAGGCACGAATTTGGCCGTAATTCCAGGCCAAGAAGTTGTTTCGTTGGCAGTTAAAGCCGCATTTGCAGATGCATTGCAGAATGCTTCTAAGGTGCAGGGCAACTATAAAGACGGTAAATTTATCGCTTATGGCGATGCTTACGACAAAGGAACCAACCGTGCGGACGTTACGCTGCGCAACGGCAACATTGTCGGCATCGACCTGTTCCGCGTGGGCGTAGATCTTCAAGACAGAGGAGCATCGGCTTATGCGGATGTGGTAAGAGCGATTCCAATTCTGGAGACTAACTATCTTCAAGCCGTGACTCGTGAAAAAGCTGCAGATGTGGACGCCGTCTCCGGCGCTACGAGTAGCAGCGATGCGTTTAAATCGGCAGTGGACCTTGCATTCAAGAAAGCCGAAATTGCGGAATCGTATAAAACGGCTTATGCCAACGGTATTTTTGCCGGTACGAATGCCGACAAATCGGTGTATGTCATGGTTACGGTAGAGAAGAATGTACCATTTAAGATGGAAGTATTCTATCTGGATGAGAAAGGTAAAATTAAGGCTGCCGACAAATTGTCGGCCGACGAACTTACCGTGAAGCAAGAGATTGAAACTCCAACGACCGGGGTCATGCATAAATACGCCTACCGTCCGGCTGCATTTGGCGATACCGACGCGATCAAAGCGTTGTCCGGCAAAGTGATCGATGCCGTCAAAGTGGCGCTTGAAGCTGCTGGCAGATAAATTCTTGTATAGATAAAGGGGGTGTCCCAAAAGCCATCGTAGATGGCTGAAGGACACCCCCTTTATCTGACCTAAGCTTGCTTTCACCGTGTCGCCCTCCTCCCTAGGCTCACCAAACAGCTCTATGAAGATTAACTGGAAAACCTACAGTTATTTCGCACTGTAGGCCAGGTCCGGACAAACTAACTGGAAAACCTCCAGCTAATTCAGGCACTTGCAGCGAAAAGAGCAAAAAGGATAAGAATTAACTGTACAAATTACAGCTAAGTATCCAGAACGACTGGATTCACGGTAATTAACTGTAGGGAATACAGTTGATTTGCTCCCAACAACAGTCACCCTATCGATCCCAGCGGTAAATGTATGAAGCAGAGCAAAATGGAATGCTATCCGTCGCTCCCCGTAGTATAATGAAACTATCATTTTAGTGGGGGAATCTAGTGTGACTTTGATTAGACAACTGGTAAATCAGGATGATTTTGTCGGGTTTTATCTGCTTAAAGAGGTGGAGGTCAAGCAAACCAATGCTACGCCGCCGAAGGATTATCTCGATATGGTCCTGTCCGATAGTACAGGGGAACTGCCCGCCAAGCTTTGGGATGCTTCTTCGGTCGACAAAGAAGCTTTTTTTCCGATGGGGCTTGTGAAGGTCAAGGGACTTGTCCAAACCTATCGCGATCGACTGCAGGTTAAAATTATGCAAATCCGTCCGGCCAAACCGGAGGATGGCGTGAAGCTGACGGATTTTATCCGCTCCGCTCCGATTTCGTCTACAGAACTCATTCATACTATAAATCAGGTGATTACCGATATCTCCGATGAGGAGATCAGGGAGATTGTCACGTTTTGCGTCGGCAAAGTAGAGGAGAAACTCGAGCACGCTCCTGCGGCGAAGACTCATCATCACGCTTATTTTGGCGGGCTTGCCTATCATATGGTGCGGATGCTGGAGCTTGGCGAGTTCATATGTAAGCAACGGCCGTTTCTGAACGCGGATTTATTGAAGGCAGGCATTATTCTGCACGATATCGCCAAGCCGGAAGAGATGGTGGCACAACTGGGCATCGTATCCGAATACAGCGTCCAGGGTAAGCTAGTCGGACATATTTCGATGGCGTCCAATTGGATCACCGAAGCCGCTGTACGGCTTGGCATCAGTATGGAATCGCCGAAGGTGCTGGGCCTGCAGCATTTGGTGCTGTCGCATCACAACCTCGGCGAATGGGGGAGTCCGGTTCAACCGCAAATGGCGGAAGCAGTGGCACTCCATTTTATCGATGCCATGGACGCCAAGCTGCAAATGGTAGAAGATGCCCTGAATACGACGCCGGATACGGAAGACTGGACTCCTTTCATCCGGGGGCTGGAGAACAAGGCGATTTACCGGTTGAAATTTTGAGGATATAGTTCATAGCTCGGGCTGGAATAAAAAAAAACGGCGGTATGGGGATCCCATACCGCCGTTTTTGCTTTTTACCAAGTCTCATTAAATATTCTCAGCATAGCTGGGCTCCGGAACTTTGGTAAGTATAACATATAAAGAAGCAGGAGCATCTCCATCGTTAATATACGAGAACGCTTCATCCCCCTGAAGGTGGATGATATCCCCTTTGAGCAGTTCGGATTGTTGTTCATCTACCGTTACTGTTCCGTTTCCTTCCAAAGCAAGAATGTATACGTCCGTCCCGGGATGCTTATGGGTCGGGAGCTCTTGTCCCGGCATAAAGTTTAAGACGAAAACGACGCTCTCCCCTTTTTTAAAGGCGATCCGTTTCGTGAATTTTCCTTCTTGAAAGTCCTGTAGTGTACCAAGTGATTGTTTTTCCATTGTAATCATCTCCTTGGTTTTATACTACCCGTGAGCAGCGTTTAGAACCTTGACCTAGATCAAGTTTAAGCAAAAAAATCTTTACGGGAGCATCCAGTCTGGATCACAATCTTTATAGGAGAACCGTTTATTCTACATTAAAGTTGAAATAGGTAGAAGGGAAAGGTTCGTTTTTTAATGTATAATGCCACCATTCTTTTGTATACGGCTTGAAGCCTTGATTCACCATGGCTGTTTTGAGAATGTAGCGGTTCTTCCGCTGTTCCTTGGTAATCAGCTTGGTGCCGTGACTGGAGATTTCGCCGAGAAAATCCACCCGGCTGCCCATATCGACTTCTTCCCCCGTTCTTTTGTACACGAGCGTCAGATCGACGGTACTGCCCCGGGAATGTCCGGATTTGCTGGAAAGATAACCGAGCTTGAACAGATTCTTCTTGTCGACGTCAGGGTAGAACTCATCCTTCATTAAAGTATCCCCGTTTTTCTTGGACCAGGAGATAAAGTGGTTTACTGCCTTTTGCGGGCGGTACGCGTCGATGATCTTGAGCCGATAACCTTGCTTGTCCAGTTCCTCGTTTGCTTTCTTCAATGCTTTGGCCGCCTTGGCCGTTAAAATTGCAAGCGGAGCTTCATACCCTTTGATCTGTCCCCCGATAAAGTTATTATCGCTAAAATATCGAATGTCATACTGTGCGTTCGGAATGATTTCATCGAGATAGACAAAACCCTTGGGCAACTTGTTCAGCTTATTTACGGATTCTTCGAGGCCATAAGGATGCACCAAAGTATCAGAAGCGGAAGCAGCGCTGGTGTCTTGGGGAATTCCTCCGGTCGTGATAAGCATCAAAGCGGAGATGCTGAGGAGGGTAAAATGCCGGATACGCGAGAGAAAATAATTTGGCGGTTTAGGGGTCATGAGCTCGCTCCTTTGCTATGCGTAATTACGTAACGGTAATCTCATATCTTTAATTATATTACACGGAATCCCCTGCGGTACACTCAGAAATTGAAAAGGCTTTCCTAAAAAAGGTCTGATTTAGGAAAGCCTTTTCATATGAAAATGCAATAATTTCCTTACAGTTTGGCACTTGACTACTTCCATCGATCCTTGTATATTAGTAAATGCTTTAATAATTTAGTTGTAATTATTTCAGTAGTTTAATTAAATTTTTAACATAAATCAGCAAGAGAGGTGCGGACACACAAAGAGAGAAATGATGGAGGGAAACCAGTTGGTACAAAGAGAAACGCTGCTGGAAGTCACCACGATGTTCGGAGTTCTGATCAAGGGGATTTCGCAAAAATGGAACAAACTGGGGACGGAATATAATTTAAGCTTTCCTCAGTTTAAAATGCTGCATCTTTTGAAACGGACCGGACCTCAAAGGGTTTCACATTTGGCAGAAACGCTAGGATTAACATCAGCCGCGATCACGGGTCTGACAGACCGCCTTTTGATTGAGGGATATGTCGAGAGAGAACGGGCGGTCAAAGACCGCAGGGTCGTGTTTATAACGATAACGGATAAAGGAACTAAACTTATCCAACAGATTACTGAGAATCATGAGGAATCAACCCAAACCATTTTCATCTCGCTTGATGATGAAGATATAAAGCATTTAAAGCGCATTTTTACAGCAATGCTTGACAACCTAGAAAAATAAAACAACAGAGGTGGAGAGAGAGAAATGGAGCATTTAACATTAAAACGCAAAGTTACGATCATGATTGCTATCATGGCTGCCATGTTCTTTGCGGCAATTAATCAGACGATTGTCAGTACCGCGATGCCGCGGATTATTGCGATCCTTGATGGCATGGATTATTACACCTGGACGATCAACATTTATTTGCTGACTTCGACGATCGCAACGGTGCTTGTCGGTAAATTGTCCGATATGTTTGGGCGCAAGCCTTTTATATTGTTAGGAATCCTGCTGTTTATGATAGGGGCGTTCCTGACCGGTACTTCTTCCGATGTATTTCAGTTCATCACTTACCGCGGTATCCAAGGGATTGGCGCCGGTATTATTCAATCGACGGCTTTTACAGCTGTAGGAGACTTGTTTGCTCCGCGGGAACGCGGCAAATGGATGGGTCTTATGACCGCCATATTCGGTTTCTCCAGTGTCCTTGGCCCAACGCTTGGCGGATATCTGGTTGATAATATGGATTGGCATTGGCTGTTCTGGATCTTCTTGCCGCTCGGTATCGTTGCTTTCAT
>DJTQ01000261.1:501-10119 GCA_002439285.1 Paenibacillaceae bacterium UBA6304 | reverse complement strand
TTCGGCGAAGTAATATCCTTGCGCAGCTTGGCGGGGTCTTCGCCGGTTTCGATCATCATGGAAGCGGCGCCGAGCACGGTTTGCACGGTCAACTCCCGTGTCTGCTCAGACGTCAATCCGCCTTCCACTCCGGCAGCAATCATGGCTTCCATCATGTAATAAATATATGCCGGTCCGCTGCCGGACACGCCGGTTAGAATCTCCATTTTTTCCTCAGGAATGACGCTAACGGTCCCCACGGCTTCAAAGATGGACAACACCTGGTTCATTTGGTCTTGCGAAGTCTCAGGTGAAAAGGCGATTCCAGTAGCTCCGAGTCCGATGGAGCTCGAAGTATTGGGCATCGTTCTCGCCACGGGTGCTTGGACGCCAAGCAGCGCCTGGATCGTGGAGATCGAAAGGCCGGCAATGACGGAGACGATAAGCTGGTCCTCGCGAAGATGCGGACCGAGCGCTTTAAGCGCCTCGCCGGCATCCTTCGGCTTCATGGCCAGAACGATGATGGAAGCTTCACTGAGGTACTTGTTTTTTTGTTCTTCGCTATTGCCCGTTACAACGCCGTACTGCTTCTTTAAGTAGTCCAGCCGTTCCGCGCTGCTGCGGTTTAGCATGGAGATCCTATCCGGAGCGGCGACCTGCTTGTGAATGAGTCCGCGCACGATCGCCTCGGCCATGGAACCAGCCCCGTAAAAACAGATCGAATGCAGTGATGTCGAAGTATTGGAATTCATCATTAGCCCCTCCTATGGTTTATATTAATCCGTTTTATTGCCGGATTTGCCCGTTTCCGTGAATAATATATTTGGTCGACGTCAGGGCAGGCAAGCCCATCGGTCCTCTTGCGTGAAGCTTCTGAGTGCTGATGCCGATTTCGGCACCAAAACCGAATTCAAAGCCGTCCGTAAAACGAGTTGAAGCATTATGGTAGACTGCCGCAGCGTCCACTTCCTGTTGGAAGCGGGCGGCGTTCTGGCTGTCCGCCGTCACAATGCATTCGGAATGCTTCGTGCCGAAGGCGGCGATATGGGCCAGCGCTTCATCCAAATCCGAGACGACCTTCACGTTCATAATGTAGTCATTGTATTCTGTGGCATAATCCTCGTCGGTTGCTTGTTTTGCCCAAGGGACAAGGCTTCTCGTCTTATCGCAACCTCTGAGCTCGACCTTGGCCTCCTTGAAGCGTTCCGCCAACTCGGCCAGATGCAGGTCCGCGAAGTTTTTGTGAAGTAGCAGGGTTTCCATGGCGTTGCATACGGAAGGACGCTGCACTTTGGAATTTAGCGAAATGGCGGCTGCCATTTCCGGGTCAGCTGTCGCATCGAGATACGTATGGCAGATCCCGGCCCCGGTTTCGATGACCGGAACGGTGGCGTTCTGAACGACATTTTGAATCAGGGAGCTACCGCCACGCGGGATGACTACATCGAGCAGGCCGTTCAGTTTCAGCATTTCGTCTACGGAGGAGCGATTAGGGTCCTCAATGAGTTGTACGGCATCCTGCGGAATGGCAGTCGTAGCAAGCGCCTCATGAATTATCTCCACAATTTTGCGGTTGGAGGAGAGGGCGGAGGAGCCGCCGCGCAGCACAACTGCGTTACCGGTTTTCAGGCAAAGACCGACGGCATCGACGGTAACATTGGGACGGGCTTCATAAATGATGCCGATGACGCCCAGTGGGACTCGCTGTTTGACGATATGCAGTCCATTAGGGCGGTCGATCGTCTCCAGCACGTCTCCGACCGGATCGGGAAGCTCGGTGATTTGCCGAAGACCCTCGGCGATACCGGCGATGCGGTCTAGGTTCAAAGCGAGCCGATCCAGCAGGGATTCAGACGTTCCGTTCTCGCGGCCGCGCTGCAAATCCTCGCGGTTAGCAGTAATGATCGCATCGCTATTCTCAACCAGCGCTTGTGCTGCCGAGAGCAGGGCCTCGTTCTTCTGATCGGTAGTCAAACCGCCTAATACGGCAGCCGCTTTACCGGCCAGCTCCGCTTTTTGTCTTACTTCGCTCATTGAAATACCTCCTCTTTAATATGAATTGATTTAATATTTAAGACTTAAGATTTAAGATTTAAGAGAGATCCATTCGTCCCGGTGAATTACTTCCAGCCGGTGGACTTCGTTCAGTTGTTTCATCACTTCGCTGCTTGGAAGGCCCATTATTTGTCCCAGTTGTTCCGCGTCATAATTGACGATGCCTCGACCCAACACCTCGCCATCCATATTCTGCACTTCAACCACATCGCCGGTTTGAAAATGTCCCTTGGCACCTCGAACGCCAACCGGCAGCAGACTGCGACCGCCATGGAGTACCGCTTCTTCGGCTCCGGCATCTACGGTTAACGTTCCGATCGGGGTGGACAAAAAGCCGAGCCATTGTTTTTTTCTCGGAAGTGCGGAGCTATGGGTTTCAAAATAGGTGCCCCGACCGGACCCTTCAAAGGATCGCTGGAGTTCTCCGGGGAGGTCCACTTTTCCGACAAAAACTGGAACTCCGCCCCGGGAAGCGATCTTGGCCGCATCGATCTTGGAACGCATACCTCCGGTACCTACGGAAGAACCTGCACCTCCGGCAATCGAGTAGATTTCATCGGTGATTTCCTGCACACGTTCAATGTGGACGGCTGCAGGATCGATCCTCGGATCCCGGGTATACAGCCCGTCGGTATCCGTAATAATGAGCAGTTGTTCGGCTTTAATCAGATTGGCGACCAGGGCCGATAACGTATCGTTATCCCCGAACTTCAATTCATCGACCGAAACGGTGTCGTTCTCGTTAATGATCGGGAGGATGCCGCGGCTGAGCAGTTCTTCCAGCGCCATGCTGGCATTCCCCATCCGCTTCCGGTTCTGAAAATCCGAACGGGTAAGCAGGACTTGGGCTGCGGATACCCCGTGGACTGCTAGTGCTTCACGGTAGTTCTGCATCAACAGCGCCTGGCCGACTGCGGCGGCAGCTTGCTTTTCATGCAGCAGTTTTGGTCGTTCGGTATATCCGATTTCGCGGAAACCCGCCGCGACGGCGCCGGAAGTGACAAGCAGCACTTGTACATCCATCGACTTCAGAGAGGCAAGCTCCGAGGCGAAATAGGTGAGGGAATCCCGATTCAGTCCCCCTTCCCGGGTAGTCAGCGAGCTGCTCCCGATTTTGACAACAATGCGGCGTAGCATGGAGATCACTCCTTATGAAATAATTCGTATAGAGGTTGTTCAAAGATCATCTTTTCATTAAAGGTAAAACAAAAAAACTCCCGCCTTTGCATGCAAAGGACGAAAGTTTGACTTCCGCGGTACCACCTTTATTGATGATTTATCATCCGACTCGGGTGCCCGGTAACAGGGGCGCTGTCCGGCTTGGATGCCGGCCGTTCGGGGATAGGGTTCGGAGTGTCGCGGGGTGCAAATTCTTCCAGCCAAGGAATCTGCTCTCTGGGGGCCGCTTCATCTCTTACTGGTCCCGTCATCACGTTTTACTGATAGGATACCATGCAAGTCAAGGCTTTGCAAAAG
Source organism: Paenibacillaceae bacterium UBA6304 (assembly GCA_002439285.1). Lineage (GTDB taxonomy): Bacteria > Bacillota > Bacilli > Paenibacillales > Paenibacillaceae > Fontibacillus. The sequence goes on along the minus strand of DJTQ01000261.1, from coordinate 6,609 downwards.
AAAAAGGCGAATAAGACCATACCAATTTCGGATTGCGATCTGCTTTTCGGTCTTGCATGCTTGTGCGGATTCAGACCGGCCTTTATGATGAAGTCAGGTTTGTATCCGTGTTCTTAGTCAGCGTTGAATCGGAAAGGAAGATGGATGGATGGACAAGAAGAGCAAGTTTTGGGACCTTGCGCTGATTCAGTGCGATATCGTTCTGGGAGACCCTGAGCTTAACCGGGAAAGGCTGGAGGCTAAAATGGAGCAGGCCGCTTCAGCAACGGTAAAACCGGACTTAATCATGCTGCCGGAAATGTGGAATACAGGATATGCGCTATCGCAGCTCGGACAGCTTGCCGATCCGGAGGGAAGCCACACCCGGGCTTGGGTTTCCGATTTTGCCCGGCGCCACGGCATAAACGTCGTCGCCGGGTCTATTGCGGAGAAGCGGGATGGAGAGGTCTATAATACGATGCTAATCTTTGATAGGGAGGGGCGTGAAGTCGGTGCATACTCCAAGATGCATCTGTTCCGGCTAATGCAGGAAGAGAAGCATTTGGCTTCCGGAGAGAAGCTGGTGATGTTTGAACTTGACGGCATGAAGTCCGGTGCCTCGATCTGTTATGACATTCGTTTTCCCGAGCTGGCTCGGAGTCTATCTCAAAAGGGTGCACGGGCGTTGTTCGTGCCTGCGGAGTGGCCGCATCCCCGACTTCATCATTGGCGTACGCTGCTGATGGCCCGCGCGATCGAGAATCAGATGTACGTCATCGCCTGTAACCGGACAGGAGTGAGCGGAAGCGATTCTTTTTTTGGACATTCGCTCATCATTGATCCTTGGGGCGAGATTGTGGCCGAGGGCGGTGAGGGTGAAGAGATCGTCACCGGAAGAATCGATCACTCTCTGGTGGAACAAGTCCGGGAGCGGATCCCGGTCTTTACTGATCGACGGCCACATCTTTATGAGTTGTAACGCTGCTGCAGCGTTGTTTTAAAAGTATCGATGAATGCTTCCGCTGCTTTGGATAGATAACGGCCGCGACGATATGCGATCACCAGCGTCCGGCTTGGAGAGGAAGACAGTGGGAGATACACCGGGATCAACTCGCTTCGCTTGGCTCGGGCGATAAACCTTGGCACGAGGGTAATCCCCATTCCGGCAGCTACCAGCGATTGCACGGTTTCGATATTGTTGCTCTCAAAGACGACATTCGGCTCAAAACCCGCGCCCCGGCACAGGTCCATGGTCAGCTTGCGAAAGCCTTGACCTTTTTTAAGTACGATGAAAGGTTCGTCTTTTAATTGCTCCATGGCGACTCCGCCCGGGCTGCTCTCCAGCGCTGCCAAAGGGTGCTGCGGAGGAACGGCCAAATCGATAATTTCCTCGCCAATCGGCTCGTACGTAAGACTGGGTTCCTGAAGCGGGAGGGATAGAAGGCTAAGATCGGTTCCTCCACCAGCGGTCAGCTTCTCCAAATTTAAGGAAGTGTCTTCCAATAGCGTCACTTGGATGTCCGGGTAAGCAACATTAAATGCGGGTAAGACATAGGGTAGCAGATGCGATCCAGTAATCGGCATGCTGCCGATGACGACCCGCCCGGCACGCAGTTGTGAAATGTCATCCATTTCCTGGCGCAACTGCTCTACTGCGTCCATGATTTTCCGGGCATGCTCAATAAAACTGGCCCCGGCATGTGTCAGTTCGACGGTACTTGTATTGCGCTGGAACAGCTTAACGCCTAGCTCCTGTTCCAGTTTGGACAGCTGTTGGCTGAGCGAAGGCTGGGCGATATGAAGCTTATCTGCGGCCCGTGAGAAATTCCGCTCCTCGGCGATTTGTATAGTATATTGAAGCTGACGGAGTTCCATTGATTTTCACCTCGTGAAGTTTCATTGAATTATTATCTACCAGTATTATATCCTATAGCCATCTATTTGGTATGAACCTTGTTTTCCATGTATAATAGATTCAAATTGAAAGCGGTGGAGGTAGGGGAGTTGAGGAAGATATGGAAAGAGATACAGGGATGGGGCATTGCTGTCGTAATCGGTTTTGTGCTCAGTCTAATTATCGGCATTTTTATTATTCAGCCCTACAAAGTAGATGGACATTCCATGGAGCCGACGCTTAATGATAATCAGCGGATATATGCCTGGAAAGTAAAGCATGCGCTAGATAAACTTCCGGAGTATGGAGATATCGTTATCATCGACAGCCGCGTCGACCGCGAGCGCTCAATGATGGATGATTTCCGGGAACATCCGCTGATCAAGCTGCTCTCCGGAACTAAAGAAGATGAAATTTTTTACGTCAAAAGAGTAATCGGATTGCCGGGCGACACGATCGAAGTCAGAGACGGTGAGGTTTACCGGAACGGCGAGGCATTGAGCGAGCCTTACATCAAAGAACGCATGGAGAGCGGGATTAATCAGATCTGGGAAGTTCCGGCGGATCACATCTTTGTCATGGGCGACAACCGTAACAACAGCAATGACAGCCGGAATATCGGCCCGGTACCGACGGACCATGTCATGGGAATCGATTCGTTCTAATTGCGGAATTTCCGTAAGGTAGAGGCTACGACAGAGGAGAGAAAGAAATGTCAGATGTGTGGGAAACATGCCCAAGATGTAAATCCGATAAGGTGGTAACCCGGAGTAAGTTGTTTTATTTTCTGCTGTGGTTTGCCTGTGGCGGCATTTTACTGTGGATCGGTTTGCTTGTTTTCTGGCCGATGTTGATCTTGGGATTCCTTTTTATTATCGTATCTTTATTCAGTTTTATGATGCCGAGAGTGAACCGCTGTACGGACTGCAAACATAAATGGAAACCCTAATCGGCAGCGTGTTTGGATGCGCAGATAAATGAGTCTCAAAACTTAAGGAGCGATGTGATCTGTAGAGATTGCGCCGCTTCTTTTTTTAGATGCATTCTATAGGTTTAACCTATTACAATTATAGTTTTTATATCTTGGATCAATGAGACGCGGGATGTTATATTAATTTCAACAAGACGAGCAGAACTTTATTCAGGAACAAGTTTCCATCTAATACCGTTTTCTGTTTCGTCGCATGTTCGAATTCTTGTGTGGGGTGAATTCTATGACCAGCAAAAAGACAATGTATGAGAAAATTTGGGATAATCACGTAATCTATCAGGAAGAAGGAAAGCCAAGCATTCTGTATATCGATTTACATCTCGTTCATGAAGTAACTTCGCCGCAGGCTTTTGAAGGCTTACGTCTTAGCGGGCGCAAGGTGCGCCGTCCAGAGCTTACTTTTGCAACAATGGATCATAACGTTCCGACGAAAGACCGTTACAATATTTCAGATCCGATTTCCAAGCAGCAGATCGACACCTTGTCTCAAAACTGTCGCGACTTCGGCGTTACTTTGTACGATTTGGATACGATCGATCAGGGCGTCGTTCACGTCATGGGGCCTGAACTCGGACTGACGCATCCCGGCAAAACGATCGTTTGCGGCGATAGCCACACCTCTACGCATGGGGCGTTCGGGGCACTCGCTTTCGGGATCGGAACGAGCGAAGTTGAGCATGTACTCGCGACCCAATGTCTGCAACAAGCCAAAGCGAAAACGCTGGAAGTTCGTTTCGTCGGCAAACGCAAACCTGGCGTGACGGCCAAGGATTTGATCCTCGGCGTTATCGCCCAGTACGGAACGGATTTTGCGACCGGCTATGTTATCGAATATACCGGAGAAGCGATCCGTGAGCTGTCGATGGAAGAGCGCATGACTGTCTGCAATATGTCGATCGAAGCCGGAGCGAGAGCCGGACTGATCGCGCCGGATGAGACGACGTTCAACTATTTGCGCGGTCGTGAACATGTGCCTCAAGGAGAAGCTTTCGAAGCTGCCGTCGCAGTTTGGAAAGAACTGACTACCGATGAAGGAGCCGAGTATGACCGCGTCGTCGACTTTGATGTGGACTCCTTGATTCCTCAAGTAACCTGGGGAACAAGCCCGGGCATGGGCACTAGCATCAGCAATAGCGTGCCGAACCCGGCGGATTTTACATCCGACAACGAACGGAAAGCAGCCGAGAAGGCGCTTGAATATATGGGTCTCACTCCGGGAACGGCGATGACCGATATCGAAATCGACTACGTGTTTATCGGGTCCTGCACTAACGGACGGATTGAGGATTTGCGCGCGGCGGCTGAAGTTGCCAAAGGCTACAAGGTGTCCGATAAAGTGACTGCGATCGTAGTGCCGGGATCCGGCCGCGTTAAGATCCAAGCGGAGAAGGAAGGGCTCGACAAAGTGTTTATCGAAGCCGGATTTGAATGGCGCGAAGCCGGCTGCAGTATGTGTCTGGCGATGAACCCCGATGTGCTTCAGCCGGGTCAGCGCTGCGCTTCCACTTCCAACCGTAACTTCGAAGGCCGTCAAGGCCGTGGCGGTAGAACGCATCTTGTATCGCCGGCAATGGCAGCGGCAGCGGCAATCAAAGGGCGTTTCGTCGATGTGCGCGAGTGGAATGTAAAGAGCGAAGTCGTAAGCTAACCAAGCCGAAGAGGGGAGAATCCTACCATGGAAGCATTTAAAAAAATGACCGGTGTCGTTGGTCCAGTGGACCGCGTGAATGTCGACACCGACGCAATTATACCGAAACAATTCTTGAAACGTATTGAACGTACCGGGTTTGGACAGTTTTTGTTCTTTGAATGGCGTTTTGATACCGAGGGCAACGTCAATCCGGAGTTTGAGCTCAACAAACCGCGTTATGAGGGAGCATCCGTCCTGATTTCGCGCGTTAACTTCGGCTGTGGCTCCTCCCGGGAGCATGCTCCTTGGGCGATCCTCGATTACGGCTTTCGCTGCGTGATCGCACCGTCCTTTGCCGATATTTTTTACAATAACTGTTTTAAGAACGGGATTCTGCCGATCAAACTGTCCGAAGAGCAGGTTGAGGAATTGTTCCAGCGTACGGCAGCGAATGAAGGCTACCAATTGACGATTGATCTGGAGAACAAGACGATCTCGGATGCTTTGGGCCTGACGATCCAATTCGATCTCGACGAGCATCGCCGCCAATTTCTGCTACAAGGATTGGACGATATCGGACTTACGCTTCAGCATGAAGATTTGATCTCCGCTTACGAGGCGAAGAAGTTCGCCTAATCAATTTGATAATTATATTATCCAGGCCGTCCGCAGGATTCGGGAGAATCCGGGGCGGCTTTTTTAGCATTATAGAACATTATATAAATTTTCGAGTACTGCCTCTTTACTTGCAAATACATTATCCTTTGATTCAGGGAGACGAACGAGCATTCTAAAGGAGTCATCGTTCGAAACTAAATATCAAGGTCGAATACAGCCAGGTGTGTCTAAGGAAGTGCAGAGATTTCTTGGTTGTAGAAACCCTAAGAACGGATTTACGTTGTTGGTATGTGAAGGATGCCATGATAGCAAACGAGGAGGGTTTAACTAACTTTCCAGTAACCATTAAATTCATGCATTCACCGTTGGGATCGATAGGAGTGAGCGTTGTTGCGTTGTTGGGAGCAAACTAACTGTATTACCTACAGTTAATTACCGTGAATCCCGTCATTCTGGATACTTAGCTGTAATTTGTACAGTTAATTCTTATCATTTCCGCTCTTTTCGCTGCAAGTGACTAAATTAACTGTAGGATTTCCAGTTAGCTTGTCCGGACCCGGCCTACCGCGTGAAATAACTGTAGGTTTTCCAGTTAATCTTCATAGAGCGGTCTGGTGAGCCAAGGGAGGAGAGCGACATGGTGAAAGTAAGCTTGGTCAGGAGGAAGGAGGTGTCATTCAGCCAACTAAGATGACTTTTGGGACACCCCTTTCGTTTGCGCGCCCTGTTCTTGCGGTGGGACAGAAGAATGGAGTCGTCTAATGCCAAAGGATGGACAATTCAAGATGATCCGTCACTATGATGTATACGCGATGTAGAATAGAAGAGGGAATGGGTATGGGGTGGAAAGTTTACGGCCCGCCTTTAAAGTCGTGTTCTGACCTTATAATAAATTCAATAAGAACACGACTTTAACAGCGGGTGAAATCCCATACCCATCCCTCCTCACGCACAAACGTAGAAGTCCGAACCCCAAAGACGCCGTCAGGCGTTTTT
>DJTQ01000261.1:0-306 GCA_002439285.1 Paenibacillaceae bacterium UBA6304 | reverse complement strand
CGCCGTCAGGCGTTTTTTTATGTTGTCCGCAGGGTTCCTGGCAGAAACCCGAATGCTGTTGTCCGAAAATGTCTCTCTATGAAAATATAAGTCTATCAGCGAGGTGTTTTTTCTGATATTATGGAAGCAATTAGTAATCTTGGGACGATTATTGTGTTGTCGAGGCAGTTATTGCATGTAGTTGTCGTAGGCCGTTGTCGCAATTCCTCGCACATATCGGGGCTCATCCGGTAAATAACGAGAATGGTAGGGATTTCATAATGAAGAAAATTGGATTTTTGATGGTATTGGCATTCTTTCTACTGG
>DJTQ01000319.1 GCA_002439285.1 Paenibacillaceae bacterium UBA6304 | reverse complement strand
CCGATCTCAAACATTCGTATAGTTCACATTGCGTCCGATTACGAACGTCGCCATCGGATCTGGATGTTTCCGTTCCATTAGGATGTTGGCCACATGGCCCATTTTCTCGACTTCATCGGATTCGAACAGCTTGATCGTATCTTCAAGGTCGAGACGTTCTCCTTGCAGCGCCTTGTCTAAAATATGATTAATTGTGGTCATTCGGCTGCCTCCTAGCATTTCCCTATTAAATGATCAAAAAAATTCCAAAACCTATAAGATAATCGTAACACAATCATTCTCATTATAAAATAACTCTCCGGAATTTAGAACAGCACCCGTTTTGATGCGAGTGCTGTTAAAGGGATTGTTATTATGTTAGCTCTGCTGTTTCAGGGCCTGTTCCAAATCGGCGATCAAATCATCGATATCTTCGAGGCCAACGGAAAAACGAAGCAAGCCGTCGGTAATTCCGCGCTCATGCCGGACTTCCTGCGGCATGGATGCATGCGACATCATGGCCGGATAGGACAGGATACTCTCAACGGCACCGAGACTGACGGCCACAAGCGGAAGCTTGACCCGGCTCAGCACCTGCTTTGCCCGCTCGCCCGAGCCCACATCGAACGACACGACCGCACCGTAGCCGGTCGATTGCCGTTCCTGGACCTCGCGGCCCGGATGTTCCGGCAAGCCGGGGTAGAACACGGCGTCGATATCCTCTCGCCGGCTCAGCCAATCGGCCAGCTTGCGGGCGCTGATCTCGCTGTGAGCCATGCGCGTCCCCAGCGTCTTCATACCCCGCATCAGCAGCCAGGAATCCTGGGCGCCAAGCACGGTCCCAAGGCCGTTCTGCACGAATTTCAGGCGGCTCCCCAACGACTCGTCCCGGGCCACAGCCAGACCGGCCAGTACGTCGCTGTGCCCGCCAAGGAACTTCGTTGCGCTATGCAGCACAATGTCTACGCCAAGTTCGATCGGCCGCTGATAGTACGGCGTCATAAACGTGTTATCAACGATGCTGAGTAAATCATGATCCCGAGCCCACTCCGCGATTAGAGCGATATCTGTAATTTTCAGAGTCGGGTTCGACGGCGTTTCCATGTACACGGCTTTCGTATTCGGCTTCAGCGCCGCTTGGACCGCGTCGAAATCCGTCATATCGACGAATGTCGTCTCGACGTTCATCCGGCTTAATATATTGGACAGCAATCGGTATGTACCGCCGTAAACATCCTCCGTCACGATCAGATGGTCGCCTGCCGAAAATAGCATGAACGTGGTCGAGATCGCCGCCATGCCGCTGGCAAACGCAAATCCGCGCGCTCCGCCTTCCAGAACCGCTATATAGTCCTCCAGCGCTTGGCGGGTCGGATTGCCCGAGCGGCTATAGTCATATTCAGGGGGATTAAAAATGTCATGATGATGAAAGGTGGAAGCCTGGTAGATCGGGACGCTGGACGCCCCCGTAGCGGCGTCGACTTCATTGCCGAAGTGAATCAGCTTTGTATCGAATTTCTTCTCCGGAATATCCGGCGATCCGCCTTGCTCGCGTTGTCCGTTATCACTCATGGTTTTGTCCTCCTTCAACTTCCAGGCGCGCTGCCTCCAGCGCCTGTTCCAGATCCGCAATCAAATCCTCCGCATGCTCAATGCCTACCGAGAAGCGAAGCAACCGGTCGTCCACACCGACCGCTTCGCGGATTTCTACCGGAATGTCGGCATGGGTCTGAACTGCGGGATAGGTCATCAGCGATTCAACACCGCCCAGGCTCTCCGCAAAAGCGATCAATTCCAAGTGCCTGAGCACGGGCTCAACATAACGGGCATCGGTCACTTTAAAGGCAAAGATGCCAGTGTTGCCCGTAGCCTGTTTCTTCTGAATCTCATGTCCCGGATGATCGGCCAGGCCCGGATGGAACACCTCCGCAATTTGCGGATGCTGCTCCAAGTAATGAGCGACAGCCAACGCATTGCTCTCATGACGCTCCATTCTTAGTGCCAGGGTCTTCATGCCGCGCATAAGCTGATAGGAGTCGGAAGGGCTGAGCACAGCACCGATCGAGTTGTGCAGAAAGGCGATCTCACGGGATAATTCCTCTCCTTTCGTGACGATCAGACCGGCTAGCACATCGTTATGTCCGCCCAAATACTTGGTCGCACTGTGGACGACAATGTCCGCACCCAGTTCCAGCGGACGCTGAAAATAAGGCGTCAGCAGCGTGTTATCCACAACCGTCAGCAGTTGATGACGCTTAGCCCAGAGAGTTACCGCTTCAATGTCGGTAATCATCATCAATGGATTGGTCGGGGTTTCAATGAATACCGCCTTCGTATTCGGTCTGCGCATACTTTCAAGAGCGTCCAAGTCGTTGGTGTCCACATAGGACGCACTAATCCCGAATCTCGATAAAATCCGTTCCAGTAGCCGGTAAGTTCCTCCATACAGATCAAGCGATACGATTAGATGATCCCCTTGGGAAAACATACTGAATACGGTTTGTAGCGCGGCCATGCCTGAACTGCAGGCAAATCCGGCGTCCCCGCTCTCCAGTGCCGCGGATGCTTCCTCAAGCACGGTTCTGGTCGGGCTCTTCGTACGGGAGTAATCGAACCCCGTACTTTGACCGAGCCGGGGATGCCGGAACGCTGTCGCCTGATAAATCGGGTAATTTACCGCACCCGTGGCCGGCTCTTCCACTGAACCGATCTGTGCCAATCTGCTCTCCAAATGCCATTTGTTCTCTTTCACCTGAATAACCCCTCCACTTTAGATCTGATATATGAATTCGGCCAGTTGATCAATATCATAGGGTGTTTCCTGATACACATAGTAATTTAGCCAGTTGGAGAATAATAAGTTAGCATGCGCTCTCCAACTTGAAGTCGGAGTTTTGGAAGGGTCGTCGTTCGGATAATAGTTGACCGGCAAATCGATCTCCAGTCCTTTGGCGACATCCCGATCATATTCCCATTTGAGCGAGCAAGGATCGTATTCGGAATGGCCGGTTACAAAAATCTGCTTCCCGTCCCGCGATGCTATGAGATAGATGCCCGCTTCTTCGGATTCCGCCAAGATTTCAAGTTCCGGAATACGCTCGATGTCTTCCCGGGACACATCCGTATGACGGGAATGAGGTACCTGGAATACTTCATCAAAGCCGCGCAACAGCTTCACATGCGGATTGTTGACCGTATGTTGGAACACGCCGAAGCATTTTTGCTCCAAGCTGATTTTACGGACACCGAAGTGATAATAGAGACCGGCCTGAGAAGCCCAACATATATGCATGGTCGAGGTAACATGGGTTTTGCTCCAAGCGAAAATCTCCTTCAGCTCTTCCCAATAATTCACTTCTTCAAATTCAAACTGTTCAACCGGAGCGCCCGTCACAATCATGCCGTCAAAGCGGCTGTCTTTAATTTCCTCAAAGGTTTTGTAGAACATGTTGAGATGTTCTGCGGAAGTGTTCTTGGACGTATGCGACCGTGGATGAAGCAATACGATCTCCACCTGAAGCGGTGTATTACCCAGCAAACGCAAAATTTGAGATTCCGTCGTTTCCTTGGTCGGCATCAAGTTCAGAATGGCGATCCGCAATGGGCGGATATCCTGCTGATATGCCCGACTCTCATCCATCACAAAAATATTTTCGTTCGTAAGCACTTCTTTGGCCGGCAAATGATCCGGTACTTTAATCGGCATAATTATCACTCCTTTTGACGACTAGACTTAAATTTGATTACTGAAAGCGAGCGTTTGACAAGAAAAAAGACCTCTCTCTTTAGATAGAGAAAGGTCATCATTTATTCCTGAATGCGCCTCTCTCATCTCTCAGTGACCGGGTGCCGAAATGTGGCACTCTACGGTTCTGCAAGAATTAGCACCGTGCGAAGTATCGCCGGTTGCCGGGTATCATCGGGCTAGTCCCTCCACCTACTCTTGATAAGAAAATCGTCTAAATATTTAGTTATGACATTCAAATTTAAATATGTTGATTTTCATTATACATGAAATAGCCATTTTCACAAGCCATGTGCCTCTTTTTGTCCACAACTTTTTGTCTTGAAACAATTCGCGCCCCGGCGTTATACTAGACAAGTGCTCAAGAGCACTATAACCCTTAATAACAAAGAGGTGAATCCAAGGATGGAAGGCGACCCGAGTCCGCAGTGTATTGCCCTGAAGCAACAAACGCATAGGAAACCGATCAGCAGGCGCCCTGCGGGATATCATGGGCACTTTCTTTCCCCGGTGTTTTCATAAAACGCCTTTTTCGGCGTTCCCGTACCGCCGCCTGATCTCCTTCCTATGCTCAGCCAGACCAATGTGAGCAGAACCGGCAGCATTCAGCCGGAAAAGGGAGTGAAGGTAATGAAAATCCGTCATGTAGTCGCCGGTGTGTTTACGCCGGTTACAGACGTGGAACTGACAACAACACCGCCTGAGCAAGGGTTTTATTGGATCGACGCCGATGTTGAAGATCTGGCCTTGCTACAGCCGCTGTTTTCACTGCATGACCTCGCGGTGGAGGACTGTCTTACCGAAGAAGAGCAGCGTCCAAAGATCGAAACTTATGACAATCATTATTTTATTGTAGTTAATAGTATCCGCTATGATGACGAGGAAATCTTCCTGCGGGCACTGAATATTTTTCTAGGCCGGCATTATATCATTACGATAACCAAGCAAAGAATTAACGAACTTCGGGCCGTTAAGCCGATCCTCTGGGAGCAAGAGGTCAGTGAACCCGACCGTTTTATGTATTATCTGATCGACTTGGTCGTGGACAATTACTTTACCGTTGGCGACCGGATCGAAGTAAAGATCGAGAAGCTGGAAGAAGATATTCTTATGCACACCAAGCGTTCTCATCTCAATGAGATTATCGGGTTACGAAGTGAAATATTGTGGCTCAAGAAAGTGTTGGGTCCGCAAAAAGAAGTCATCAATATTTTAAATAAAAAAGATCTGCGGCTGATCGACGATCAACTGCAGAAATACTTTAGCGATATCTATGAAAATGCCGTTAAGATTTCCGAAAACTTCGATACATTCCGGGAACTCGTGGGAAACTTACGAGAAGCATATCAGGCGGCCATCGCCAACCGCGCGAACGAAATTATGCGCGTGTTTACGGCAATTACGACGATCTTTATCCCCCTTACCTTAATTACAGGGATCTACGGGATGAACTTCGACAATATGCCGGAAATTCACTGGAAGTACGGTTACTATGTCGTTCTGGGCGTCATGCTTGCTCTCGGAGCGGGTATGTACTATTTGTTCCGGAAACGGGATTGGATATAGAAACAGTAATGCCGATATCTATCCGACAAACCTAGAACAGGTTCGCCGGACGGATACCGGCATTTTTGATGAAGTGCTTAACCCGCCTTAGGCGCACGTTCCTTCTGGCGACGGTAAGAGATCCGCAATAGCCGCAGCCGCTCATAGAGCGGGTCCAGTCCTCCCGCATCAATCGTCTCTTGGTCATAAACTCGCTGTAATACCGGCTTCAAGAAGCTATCGCCCATTTCTTCAAACGCCTTCCAAACCGCAGACTGCTGTTCTAGGGGCATGTCCTTGAGTTCTAATTGGACCAGAGAATCCGTTGTGTACCCGTCCTTCTCTAGAAGTTCGAGCAATTCTACGGCATCTCTTCGCTCCAGACCCGTACGCGTGCATATCTCTTGCAAATCGAGTCCTTGAGCAAGAGATTCCAGAATGATGCGGCGCTGTGAGAATTTCTCCATTTCCAGCTTAAACTTCGCTTCCTTCTGCTTATACATCCAGGCCCGGAATGCTTCTTCATCGATGTCCTGATCCACCCAGCCGAGCGGAAAATCACCCGGACGTTCGCTCCCCTGACTCTGCGTCATCTCCAACAGTTCCTGCCCGAATTCAGTGGCCTTGCTCTCACCCATGCCCGGAAGCTGAAGCAATTCTTCGGTTGTCCAAGGGCGAAATACGCTTATTAGCTTCAGTAGCCGGTTACTGGCGATCATATACGGCGCCTTACGGTTTGCGGAGGCCTTCTTGCGTCTCCATGCGCACAGGTCGTTGTAGAAGGCCTCATTCTCGTGCAGCTCACTGTAACAAATGAGTCTCTGCGCTGCCATCCCCCGCCCCTGTAATCCCTCCCTCTCATCCCATATCCCATCAATAACCGGGCGATAACCTTCACCCAGCTTCACGACAAGACGATGACGGTACACATGCAGCATTTCCGACCAAGAACCGCCCTCATACCAAATGGTCTCTTGCTCCTCTTCTCCGGACGTTTCATTCCAGCCCATCCGCCATAATCCTTCCTCTTCTCCAATCCATACCTGGGCTCCGTCAGTCACCGCACCGTTCAACTTCTTCTCCAAACTGTTCAAAAAAACAATCCGCATCCTCTTACCCTCCTTAGTCACTATCAGTTACGACAAAGCCATGCCTTTATCCACGCAAAAAAGCACCCCTCCTGAAAAATTCAAGAGAGGTGCTTCCCCTAGTCGTATACTGTTATTCCTAATGATACCATTTTTTTCGATGCTGTCAATCCGTTTATCATTTCCCCGCCGATTCATTTTTCGGCTATAATGACAGGAGACAACTAGTATAAGTTGATCAATCCGGATGAATGTCGGGGCAAGTACATAAAATGTTCCTGCGATCGCTGTTGCTTCCAGATTTCATGAATTAATAGGATCAAACAAAGTAGAAATCCGGAAGCAAAGGCGACCACTCCGTTTCTTCGGAATCATTTTATTCCCTTGCCTGCATCATATTCTCAAGTTCAACTTATAAAGTATCCGAGGAGGCATTGCAAATGACCGAACAGCACCACGATCTGGACTTTTTATCTGACAGCACGGAAAATACATCGACCCGTTTTGTTACTTTTATAGGTAACGCCTCTCTGAAGCGTTTCGATTTAGCCGTCACGACCACAAATCGTTTTTACGGTAAAAAACTCGTTGCGGATCTTCAGAACGGAAAGACCGCTATACTGGGTACGGACGATCTGGAGGAAGAAGGTTATCTGGAGCATATCTTCGGCCTGAATGAAGAGGAGAGCCGAGAGCTTCAGTCTTTTCTTTACCAGGTTGTCGGCGAAGCTTATTTTACGGATTGATCGGCGACCGACCGACAGAAATCTCTATTCTTCCTGTTCTGAACGACGCCCGCTTAAGGCCAGCAGGAGAAATGAGATGAGGATCATGAATCCGGCCCAAGCCCAAGCGACTGAAGTATCACCGGATTCCACGGCCATGTAAATGGCCGTCGGCAACGTCTGCGTCCTTCCCGGGATATTCCCGGCAAGCATCAAGGTGGCGCCAAACTCGCCGAGCGCTCTGGTGAACGACAATATGAAGGCGGTCGTCAGGGACCGCTGAGCAAGCGGGATGGCGATCCAGAACAAGACCTGCCGCTCGGAAGCCCCCATGGATCGGCCGGCGGACAGCAGGTCCCGGTCTATGGACAAGAAGCCGGCCTTGGCCGATTGATAGGCCAACGGAAAGGCGACGACGGCCGCGGCCAGTACGGCAGCCCCCCATGTAAATACGATCGGCAGCCCGGCAAGTGTTTCAAACAGCTTGCCGACCGGGCTCCGGCGGCCAAAAATCATCAGCAGCAAAAAGCCGACAACCGTAGGGGGCAGAACCATGGGTAGCATAAAGATCGTTTCCAGAATCGTTTTGCCCCAAAACTTTTTACCGGATATGATCCAGGCTATATAGCCTGCGACCAAGAAAGCGATGATGCCCGCCAGCAGCGCCACTTTCAAAGACAATCCGACAGGCGACCAGAATTCGCTCCATTCCATACCCGGCCTCAATCGGTGACGGTGAACCCGTGATTCACGAATATATCACGAGCAGCGGCGGTTTGCAGAAAATTCAGGAACTGGTCGGCATCGTCGGGATATTTGGTAGCCATGACAATCCCGGCAGGATATACGATGGGTGCATGGCTTTCTTCATCCACGACCAGCGCCGTTTTTACTTTTCCCGATAGCTTGGCATCGCTCTCGTAGACAAATCCGGCGTCCGCATTCCCGGATTCTACATAAGTCAATACTTGGGTTACGTCTTTGGCAAACACCATTTTAGGCTGAAGTGTATCCCACAATTGTCCGTTCTCCAGCGATTCCTTACTGTAGGACCCGGCCGGCACCACTTCGGGTTCTCCCACGGCAATCTTGCTGAATCCTTCTTCTTTCAGGGTTTCCAAAGATTCAGGAATAACTGTTGCATCGGACGGAACGATCAGAACGAGACGATTATGCAGTAGTTCTATCTTGCTGTCCGCTGTTACGAATTGTCCGTCGATCAGGGCGGTCATTTGCTTTTGTCCCGCGGACAGAAACAAATCGGCTGGAGCGCCTTGCTCAATTTGTTTCTGCAGAGAGCCCGACGCGCCAAAATTCATTATAAGCTTTACATTTTTATGTTCTTGTTCATATAAGGAAGCTATCTCTTCAAGGCTGTCTTTGAGGCTGGCGGCAGCCGAAATGGTCAGCGTAACCGAGCTCTTCGGTTCAACCGAAACCTGCTGATTATTATTGTTACTATGATTTGTATTTTCAGTAGAATTTCCCGCATTGCCGCAAGCCGATAATATCCCTACCAGCAACAGCAGACCAATCACAGTTTGGCCGCTGAGCAAGAATTTTCGGATAAATGACATCGTATTCCCTCCGAGTATATAATGATTCCAGAGTCTATTTTATTATATTTAGATATATTTGAATATAATTAAATATAATTAGACATAATTTTGTCAATTGGAGGATATCCATGAGTGAAGTTTCCTATACCACCGAGGAAGTTGCCAAACTATTGAAAATCTCCAAATTAACCGTATATGACCTCATTAAAAAAGGAGATCTTCCTGCCTACCGGGTAGGCAAACAGATGCGGGTAGATGCGGATGATCTGGAGACGTACAAGCAGAATGCGAAAAGCGGCGGCAGGGCATCAGCGGTTTCCCGCCCTCAGCGCAACCAGTCAACCCTTGGACAAGAATCCACCACGGATGAGCTAAGCACCTCAGGGCGTTCCCCTCATCCCGGAACCTTGGTCATCACCGGTCAGGACCTCAGCCTGGATTTGCTGGCTAAGCATCTTGAGCGCGCTAACCCGTCGCTTCGCCCCCTCCGTTCGCATGACGGAAGTCTCGACAGCCTGATTTCCATGTATCACGGCAAGAGTGACATCGTTAGCACCCATTTACTTGACGGGAGCAGCGGAGAGTACAACATTCCCTATATAACCAAAATTCTCACCGGCCATTCGTATGTTGTTGTCAATCTGCTACAACGTCAAGCCGGGCTGTATGTTCAGCGCGGCAATCCTAAGCAATTACAGTCATGGGCGGATCTGGAGCTCCCGGGCCTTAAATTGATCAATCGGGAAATCGGCTCCGGGGCTCGTGTTTTGCTGGATGAACAGCTGCGCATACATGGTATTTCGCGCTCAGGTATCGAAGGATACGGAGATGTTGAGACAAGCCATCTCGCCGTGGCGGGTAAAGTCGCTTCAGGACAGGCGGATGTGGGCGTAGGGATCGAGCATGCGGTTTCCCTGATCAATACTGTCGATTTCGTGCCTTTGATCAAGGAGCGGTATGACTTAGTCATGTTAAAAACAACATCAAATGCCGGATGGGTTCAGTTGCTACTGCAAACGTTGCAATCCCCCGAGTTTCGGCAGGAATTGGCTTCGATTCACGGCTACGATTTGTCTCTGACCGGTCATATCTTGTATGATACGGAGGCTTAAACTGGAATCAAAAATGACGGTGCTGTAGAGACAAGTCTCTTGCACCGTCATTTATGTTGTTCTATTCGCCTCCGTATTTTTTACGGAGTTGCCGCAAGCCCCAACATCGAGCTGATGCTTGCCATTTCCAGCTCTTCAAATTTGGCCGCGACCGCAGCAGCATTCAATTCAAGCCGACAGGAATCCGTGGCGCATACCACTTCAACATCACAGCGGATTTCCGCTAGCTGTCTCGATAAGTGCAGCATCTCCAGGTCGGTTTCAATTTTATTGCGGACCGATTTGGTCAGAGCGTCTAAATTTTCAAGAATCCCTTCCACAGAGCCATACTCTTGCACGAGCTTCAACGCCGTTTTCTCGCCGATCCCCCGCACTCCGGGATAATTGTCGCTCGTATCGCCCATTAGTCCCTTCAGGTCGATGATTTGTCGCGGTGTTAATTGCTTCTCTTCCATCAGACTTTCTGGGGTGTAGACCATGTAATTGCCATGTCCCTTTTTCATGATAATGACGCTCGTCCGTTCACTCACCAGCTGCAACATATCATGATCTCCCGTAAGAATGAGCACATTCATATCCTCGCTGAATTTAGACGCCAATGTGCCTATGCAATCGTCCGCTTCATAACCTGGACAGCTAACATTCGGAATTCCCAAGCTTTCCATCACTTCCCGGATCACGGAAAACTGCGGAATCAATTCATTCGGCGCTTCCGAACGGTTGCCTTTATAAGCCGCGAACTGCTCTGTCCGGAATGTTTTGCTGCCGAGATCCCAGCAGCAGGCGATATGGCTCGGGGCAAATTTCTGCACGGCATCCCAGAAATACCGCATAAATCCATAAACCGCGTTCGTCGGAAGACCCGCTTTAGTCCGCCGGATGTATCCCGTGGCCGCAGATGCATAGAAGGCCCGGAACATCAACGCCATACCGTCAACCAGCAGTATGCTTTCTTTTCCGTTCTGACTTATTGCCATGTTTATCTCTCCTTACTGGCCTCATCTTATCTAGTTATTCCAAGCCTGCTCATAAGCTTCTTCTTTGAAACCTACGGTTACGGATTTCCCATCCGTCACCAGGGGGCGCTTAATCAGCATTCCGTTCGAGACCAACAGCTTGATTTGTTCTTCCCTTGCCATAGAGGCCAATTTATCTTTTAATCCCAATTCCTTGTACACCTCTCCGCTGGTGTTAAAAAACTTCTTCAACTCCAATCCGCTAAGATCGACCATTTCGGTCAACTCGGCTGGTCCGGGCGGATTCTCCTTGATATTTCTCAAATCAAGTTGATGTCCCTGAGCTTCAAGCCATTTAACAGCCTTGCGGCAGGTACTACATGGCGGATACTGATACACAACCAATTTACTCATTCATTACGTTCTCCTTCACTTTCCGATTCTCCGTATTCCAGTTTCCTTCGCAAAGCTTCCATGTCCGGTGGAAGTGGCGCCTGAAATAACAAATCCTCCCCCGTCAAGGGATGCTGAAATCCGAGCTCCGCCGCGTGCAGCGCTTGGCGGCCGATCGCCGCATCCAGTACAGACGCGGACATGTTCAACCCCTCTGTCCCCGGCGAAGCGCTCCATGTATACAGCTTGTCCCCGATCAACGGATGGCCGATCGAAGTCATATGAACGCGAATTTGATGCGTCCTCCCCGTTCCCAGCCGTAGTTCCACCAATGACCCCAGCCCGTAGCAGGCAGAAACCTTGTAATAGGTCAATGCCGGATAACCGGCTGGAGTAACGATACGACGATGGGGCTCCAGCGGATCGCGGTCGATCGGACCGTTGATAAGCCCGTCGGATGTTGCCGGGCAACCGTGCACCAGCGCTGCGTACTTCTTGGTGACCTGGCCCGCGATCAGCTGTTCGGAGATATGCTGATGTATATAAGCATTCTTCGCAATCGCGATTAGCCCGCTCGTTTCCTGGTCCAGGCGGTGTACCGGGCGGAAGCGGACAGCTTCTCCTTTTTCCCGCCAGTAATGCACCACGCCGTTGGCAAGTGTACCCGTATAATGTCCGTGCGTCGGGTGTACGATGATACCCGGGGCTTTGTTCACGATCAGCAGCGCTTCATCCTCATAAACAATATCAAACGGAATCGGCTCCGGTAAAATATCCTCCGAGACTTCCTGCTCCAGCGAGACCGAGACCATATCGCCTGCTTTAACGGGGACGCTGATAAACACTCGTTCCCCATTCAACATGATACCTTGTTCCGTCAACTTGATGCGCGACAGCAACTTACGGGATACCCCGAGCCTGCGTTGAAGCACGGTTTTTAACAGCCAGCCGTCCTCTTGATCTGTAACTTGATAGGTTATTGGTTTATAATAAGCGGTCATAATTAATTGCGAAACACCTTCCCGCTGCGAATATACTCCACATCGGGAGTCTGCTGGCGCGCATTGGCCGTCCGGGCCACCGCGAAGAAAAAGTCGGAGAGGCGGTTCAAATATTTTACGGCCTCCCAGTTCACTTCGGCCTTTCGGCTCAACGATACCGCTTGCCGCTCTGCACGCCGGCAGACGGTTCGGCATACATGCAACAAAGAGGCGAGCTCCGTTCCTCCCGGCAAAATAAATTTCTCGATCGCCGGATTCTCCGCTTCATACCGATCAATCCAAGACTCCAGCCGTTCGGCCATATCCGGTGTAACTTTAAACCGCTGTTCATCGGCTCTTGCATAGGCGAGGTCCGATCCACAGTCAAACAGCTCCTGCTGGATTTGCTGCAAATCCTCCTTCAAATCGGCAAACTTCGCGACATCCGCGCAGCTCCCGGCCAACCCGATAAAGCTGTTCAATTCATCGATCGTTCCGTACGCTTCCACTCGTTCGTCATCCTTATATACTCTGCCACCGATGACCGACGTTTGTC
>DJTQ01000333.1 GCA_002439285.1 Paenibacillaceae bacterium UBA6304 | reverse complement strand
CAGTTTGCGCAAGCCGTCTACATTAACCATATCTGCCATCGGGCAGCCTGCCCGTTCGTCCGGGATTAAAACCTTCTTGCCCGGTGCCAAAATTTTCGCACTCTCTCCCATAAAGTGAACGCCGCAAAATACGATAGTCTCGGCATCGGTCGAAGCCGCCTTTTGGGCGAGCAAAAACGAGTCGCCACGAAAATCGGCCACCTCTTGAATTTCATCTCGCTGATAATAATGAGCTAAAATAATTGCATTGCGTTCCTTCTTGAGCTGAACCAGCTTCTCCCGAAGTTCCCGGTTCATTTCCGCCTTCCGCTCCAGTGCTAGAGCCTCCACCTGACATCCTCCCCCGAATGCGCCCGCGGTTCAAGCCGCGATCCTCTCTCTTGTCCGCATCTCCTTATATTGTGCAAAAATACGCATACTTCCCGTCAACGTAACCAATTTCACACGATGTGTTTAACAACTAATTTACACAAGGGAATTGGGGCTGTCAATCAATCTGTACAGGATAGATAAAATTTTAAGTAAAAATCACGAGTGTAGTTCTATAACCAACTTCTATCCAATGGGAGGAGACCCAGCCCTATCCATCAGCAGCTGAAAATACGGCAAATCTGCATGATCTTGACCTCAATATAAGTCCAAACAGGATAAGTTACCGCAATAGTACATTATTTGTACGCTTTCTTAAGTGTACGGAGAAGACGTCAGAAAGCATAAACGAGAAGCGATGCGGGGCACGAAATTGTTCATAAAAAATAACCCGGGAAACAAGTCTGTCTCCCGGGTTATTATAAATTTCCTTATACGGTTGGCGGCGTGTTTCCGCCGTTGCCTTGACCGTTGCCGTTCTTATCGTCTTGGTCCGGCGTTTGCGGAGCATCGCTTACAGTACCTTCCGGTGTTTTTACCGTAGGGTCGTTAGTGATGTCATTGGTGGAACTACCGGGAACCTCGTTCGGGATATCTCCAGTAGGACCCGCAGGTGCCGGATCCTCGGTTTTACCCTGGATACGGACGCGTACGTCTCCGATGTTATCCACGATTGGCTCGCCCGGTTCCGAGGAACCGCTGCCGCCATCCTCACCAGCATTGCTGGTTTCAGGCAGCTTGCCGTTTTCGATCAGTTCCTTGATCTGCTCCAGTTCCAGTGTTTCGACCTCGAGCAGAGTTTCCGCGATAAGGCGAACTTCGGCGGCATGCTCGGTCAAAAGCTGTTTACAACGTTCATACGATTCATTGATGAAACGCTGCATTTCCTGGTCGATCTCGTAAGCGATCTGATCGCTGTAATTCTGTTCGTGTCCGATATCGCGGCCCAAGAACACTTGGCCTTGCGATGTACCGAACTGCATCGGTCCGAGCTTCTCGCTCATTCCGTACTCGACGATCATGCTGCGCACGATACTCGTCGCTTGCTGGAAGTCGCTGTATGCCCCAGTGCCGATTTCGCCGATGAACAACTCCTCCGACACGCGGCCGCCCAGCAAACCGGTAACCTTATCAAGCAACTCTTGCTTCGTGACAAGCATCCGGTCTTCCCTCGGCATCATGATTACGTATCCGCCGGCACGACCGCGCGGAATAATTGTAACCTTGTGTACCATATCGGCGTGCTCCAGGAAGTAACCCACAATCGTATGGCCCGCTTCATGGAACGCCACAATTCGTTTCTCGCGGTCACTGACTACGCGGCTGCGTTTCTCAGTCCCGACGATAACGCGGTCAATAGCTTCATCCACTTCGCGCATAGAGATATCCTTGCGGTTACGACGTGCGGCAAGGAGCGCCGCTTCGTTCAGCAAGTTCTCCAAATCTGCGCCGGTAAATCCGGTCGTGCGTTTAGCGATAACGTCCAAACGAACGTCTTTAGTCAACGGCTTGTTGCGCGCATGCACTTTCAGTACAGCTTCGCGGCCCTTCACATCTGGGCGGTCAACCGTAATTTGACGGTCAAAACGTCCCGGACGCAGCAAGGCCGGGTCAAGGATATCGGCGCGGTTCGTCGCCGCGACGATAATAATGCCTTCATTACCGCCGAAACCGTCCATCTCAACGAGCAACTGGTTGAGAGTCTGCTCGCGTTCGTCGTGCCCGCCGCCGAGTCCGGCGCCGCGCTGACGGCCTACGGCATCGATTTCATCAATGAAAATAATACATGGAGCGTTCTTCTTCGCATTCTCGAACAAATCCCGTACCCGGGAAGCACCGACACCGACGAACATTTCCACGAAGTCGGAACCCGAAATACTGAAGAACGGTACGCCAGCTTCCCCGGCTACGGCACGGGCAAGCAATGTTTTACCGGTCCCCGGAGGACCTACGAGCAGAACCCCTTTGGGGATACGTGCTCCCACCGCGGCGAATTTCCGCGGGTCCTTGAGGAATTCAACGACTTCGACAAGCTCTTGCTTCTCTTCGTCGGCTCCGGCCACATCCTCAAATGTAACCTTCTTCTTCTCCTCATTATAAAGACGGGCCTTGCTCTTGCCAAAGTTCATCACTTTGCCGCCGCCGCCCTGTGCCTGATTAAACAGGAAGAAGAACAGAATGAACATGATCGCAAGAGGAACGATGGAGGTCAGGAAAGTCAGCCAGATGCTTTCTCCCTGCATCTTCTTCCAGTTCAAGTCGAAATTGTTCTTCTCGCTAAGATCCGTTACTTCCTTGAGCACATTCTGGTCATAAGGGATATAGGCGGAGAAGTTCTTTGTTTTCGTCTTGCCGTCTCCAACTTCAACTCTATACTTACCGGTTACCAGATAGGCGTAACCGTCGAATTTCCCGGTTAATTCCTCGACGTTGTTCTCTTTTAATTGCTGCCGCAGTTCGGCATAACTTGGGTTGACGGTTGCCTCATTTCCGCTGTTGAGGAATTGGACGATGCCCACCACGACTAAGAAAAGTATCAAATAAAAACCAGAATTCCGGATGAACCGATTCATCCCCTACCTCCTCTCAAAACCTTAAGTTATTTTAACATAGCCGCTCGCGCCTTTCAAAAAAACGGCGAAGCCGGCTCCGGCTTAACTATCGCCGGTGTAATTAGGTTGTGTATATTTCCGGCTTCAGCACTCCGACAAAGGGGAGGTTCCGGTATTTCTCGGCGTAATCGAGGCCGTACCCGACAACGAAAGCATCAGGAATTACGAATCCCGACAAATCCGCCTCCAGCTTCACGGTCCGGCGCGCCGGTTTGTCAAACAAGGTAACGATCTTGACGGAATTGACTTTCCGCCGCTCAAGTACATCAATGATGTAGCTTAATGTGAGGCCGCTGTCGATGATGTCTTCCACGATCAGGATATCTCTTCCCTCGACAGAGGTGTCCAGATCCTTGATGATTTTCACTTCCCCCGAGGAGCGGGTAGAAGCTCCGTAACTGGATACCGCCATGAAATCAAGTTCCAAAGGAACGGTGATTTCCTTAACCAGATCGGCCATAAATATAAAAGCGCCCTTCAGAATGCAGATGACCAAAGGATTTCGGCCCTCATACTCGGTACTCAGCTGACGGCCGAGTTCCGCGACTTTTTCCTGAATCTGTTCCCGGGTGATTAAAACTTCTTGAATGTCATTTAACAAGACAAATAACCTCCTACGTTATACTATGAATGCCTTCACTTGGTTAACCCCAAGGTCGGCTCTTTGCTTCCCGTATCCAGAGCCACGCGCACAACGGAAGACGTAAGCCGGCTAACCGCTGCCACCGATGAACGCCGAACTCCGGGAATCCAAATGATCCGGCCTTTGGCGTCGGTCACCATTGGGATTTGGGAGCGAAGAGAGGGAGGTATTTTCTCGTCGATGAAAATATCTTTCACCTTTTTGCTTCCATTTAGTCCCATGACTTTCATTCTGTCTCCCGGAAGCCGAGAACGCACAGTAAGCGGATAAACGAGCTCATCCGCATCAAACGCAGCCTCGTCGTTGCCTTCCGGCTTCTTCCTACGAAAGCTGTCTGCGGCACTCTCGCGGGCAAACCTCAGGGTATGCCCTATACCCGTAAGAGCCACCTCCGCCGGAAAATGTTCCACAACATATGTATAATGAGGAATCTGAGTTTCCGCTCGGGCAGGCACAAACCGGACTGTATCATATTCACGCAAGCAGCGGATTCCTCCGCCAAGATCGAGAGCCCAAGTGGTAGGTTGGTCCTGGACCACGCCTTTCCGAATGGTTTCTATCTTGACAAAATCGCTCTCATCCGTGCCCAAAGGCAGATAATTTAATATTAGTTTAATCAACCTCCGTTGTAAAGCGGCATGTAAGGAGGTAAAACTCCGAACCCCGAAAGCAGCTTCGCCGTCTTGCCAAGCAACGATCCCGGCATATATTCGCTCTGCTTCCAGTTGCATATAATCGTCCTCTTCACCCGCCACATCGGCTAAACGATTCAAGGAATCCGTCAACTGATCATTATATTGCCCCAAAAAAGGCAGTACATCCAGCCGGATCGCATTTCTTGAATACTTGGTGCTGAGGTTCGAGCTATCGGTCACATAAGGGATACCGGAGCTCTCGCAGGCCGCCACCAGCTGATTCTTGTATATACGGAGGAAAGGCCGGATAAGTTCCACATTTTTTTCGCGTCGCTTAAGCTTCATACCGCCCAGGCCTGACAGGCCGCTTCCGCGCAAAATCCGCATCAGCACCGTTTCCGCTTGATCATCAGCATGATGGGCAAGCGCAATGGCGGAGGCCCCGTGTTTTTCGGCAATGGCATGCAAAAATCCGTATCGTTTCTCCCGGGCGGCCAACTGCCCCCCTTTGCCCGATTCCTTCATATAAGCTGGAATGTCAAACACGCCGAGTTCAAACGGAATTTGGAGCTTACCCGCCAACTCCCGTACAAATTCGGCTTCCGCATCGGACTCCCCGCCTCGAAACCCGTGATTGACATGAGCGCAGATCAGCTTCAAGCCAAGCTCGGGGTCTCGGGCAATCTCAGCTAAAATATGCAACAGCAGGACCGAGTCCGGCCCCCCGGAAACCGCCACTATGATGCAATCCCCGGAGGACCACAATCCGTGCTCGCGCCCGGTACGGCGCACCTGCCCCAGCAAACGATGCATATCGGGATTCATCATGCGCCTCTTCCTTTCTAAATTATATAAGCCGAACTATTAAAATGAATGTTCTGATCAAAAGATGACTTTTTGATCAACCTCAAATAATTAAAAGCCGAGGGTTAAATAAAGAGCACATCCCAGCAGGGTCAACGCCAGAGCGAAGGCGCCGAGCATCCAGCGGGGCGTTTTCTGCCTTGGTCTGCGGCGGCTGAGCGGAGAGGTAACAAGTTCCTTCCATAATTGACACGCTTCAGCCGTATCGCGGAAATTCCCGGCAACCGCCCGCTCCAGCCAGCCCCGGTAAGGACTCAGAGCCGCTTCACTCCGGATAATGGCCAGCAGGTCGTTATAGCTACGGGTCTGAGGCAGTTGGGTGGCAGCCCGTTTAAGGGGTTCCTCGGCAAGCAAGTGAATGCATACCACTGCAAAGGAGAACCAGTCATAGGAGGGATCTGCCGTCCTGCCTCCCGCGCCCCAGAATCCGCGATCATACCATTCGGTGAACTGCTTTACGCTGCGCCCGATGGAACTGACTCCTCCGTAATCGATCAACTCTACTTCTCCATAAGGAGATACAAGTACGTTCTCTGGCTTTAAATCACCGAACACCCATCCGTTCTCATGAAGCTGCCGGAGTTGCCGCAGCAAATGAAGGCCCGCGATGCTAAGCCAGAGTCCTCCCCTTTTGGCGAGGAAGGAGCGAAGCGGGTCGCCTTTTACATACCGCATGACATAGAAAGGAATCTCCCTTCCCTGAAGGGTGTAGTCATCTACCTCCACCAGATAAGAAAGATCCCGTCCCGCATTGCCGCGCCGGTGGCTCTGGCGCTGCAGCGCCTTAAGCACATTGATTTCCGATTGTATATCTACCGTGTCGAAACCCATCTTAAGTGCGTACAGCTTAGCGCTATCCAACTGTTTCACCAAATACACGACCCCATTTGACCCCTGGCCGAGCAAGCGCTGAATCATATAGCGCCCGCCCTTCCAACGGCCGGTCACCACCGTTCCTTGCGCCAGAGCCGATTTAGACGACGTAGTCACCGAGCATCCCTTCTCCTCTGCCTGTTTCCTCCATCCAGTTCTTGGATTCATGTCCCTTCAGTGTACCATATTGGAAGAATTCCATCACCTTCAGGATTGCAGGACCGGTAGGCGTCGCCCCTCGCATGGAGATCCGCTGAAAAATAGAACGCACCGTTCCAAGGTCGGTTGTCCAATCCAAATCTAGCACGGCATCCTCACCGCTGTGAGGTCCCGGGAAATGAAACACGGCTAGACGGCTATTCCCTTTTCGAGCGCCCAGGCTGAGCATCATATCGCGGATGGCTTCCTCTACGGCGGCCAATTTGGGCTTCATACTGGCACTAGCGTCTATCAAAAGAGCAATTTCAAGAGGACTGGTCTCGCTAAGTTCGTCCATCACTTCAACGACTTGGGAACGCTGATCAGGGGGCAGGTCCTCGAAGGAAGAATTACCCAAAATTTGTCTCAACTCTTTATTAACCGCATGCTGAATTGTCTGAACCACGGTTTTCCGGGTCATCATCTGCATGGTTTGCGCCAGCTTTTGGGTGCCCGACAATCGGCTCATCCCGCCGCCAGCCTTGGCAATTTCGGAAATCTCCAGACTGCCTAGTTCTCCGATGGTGCCGTAATCGATAATTCCTACTACATTCACAATAATTCCTTCTTGCTTTGCCAATGCCGCAGCCATTACCGGGCTCTCTCCAACGTTGGAACAACCGTCCGTGATCAGCATGATTTGCTTCATATGAATCCCCGCCTTCTTTTATTAGAAATAATAATCTGAAAGACTCTCAGTTCTATCATTTCCAGTTAAGAGGGGATTCAAACCCGAAACGAGGCCCGGATTTATCTAAGAAAAGGCCCTACCCAGCCCAAACAAGCGGGTAAGGTAAGGCCGTTCTCGTTATTTCTGCTCCATCAAAACTTTAGGTTTCGGAAAATAGCCGACGCCCTCAGCGTGACTGGCCAGCCGGTTGATATATTCCCGATCCGGCTCCTTACATGACACGGAGGTTCCTCGCAAAAATTCCAAGGTTTGCGGACACGCGAAACGGTACGGGGAGTTCTTGGCCCCATCGCCCTCGAGTTGGGCCATGGCCAGCTCCATTCCCAGGCTATCCTTCGATTCGTTGGCATTCAGCAGCCAGGCCTCATAATCCGGCCAATCAAGGAGATCAATCTGGTAACCGTATTGCCGGAAGTAATCCACCAGCTGCTCGTAAGGCAGTTGAACCGGATTACAGATATGGAACAAACGGCCCACCGTCTCCTTCTGCCTAGCCAAGGCGGTAATCGCTTCGGCCGCATAGTTTACCGGCGTCATATCGACCTGCCAGTTGACGCTTGGCGCTTTGCCCAGCAGAATCATGGCCTTAAGCATTCTATA
>DJTQ01000005.1 GCA_002439285.1 Paenibacillaceae bacterium UBA6304 | reverse complement strand
AGTTTTCTTTCTCGATATCTGGCTAAGCCCCATCAATAAGCTCTCCAAGATAACCGCATGTTCTTCAGCGTTGCCCTGCCTAAACTCACCACTATCTATCCCTTGCTGAATCAAACGCTGATTCCATTGAAGATGCCGGTCAACCATCTCGGCCACACGCTCTTCTACCTCGGTAGTCTTCTCCTCGCTCTTAAAAAACTCATCCGCAGCCTTGGTAAGCGGGTGATTCAGATCATCATGCACAAGCAGCTCGGCAAATCCGTACAATTTGTCCGTCGTTGTTTTATATAGCGGCACCTTCTCCTGCCACTTCTCTTCCCACTCCCGATCCCATTCGTCGATCAAATAGAGAAAGAGGCCTTCTTTGCTCTTAAAATGATAATAGAGATTGCCCTTGCTGCTCCCCGTGGCGGTGACAATGTCTTCAATGGAAGTGGCTTTATAGCCCTTCTGGGCAAACAGCGTCTTTGCCGCATCAACAACCCGCTTTTTGGTTTGTTCACCCTGCAGCTGTTTTTTATTCACTCCGTCCCACTCCCTTCTAAAGGATAGCCCACCAACTTTTATACTGAACGTTCGTTCTGTATCTTATCAAAAAGAACAGCTATGTGCAATAGTAGTCAACCTCCTTATTCCTTACAAAAAGGAGAGCGTTGAATGCAACGCCCTCCCCCAAATCCCGCTTAATGCACGGACTCCAATGGAGCCACACGCCCGTAAGAAACTTTGGCGACTTCGCTTTTTGCTGCCCAACGCACCCCGTTGACAATAACCTGAAGCACCTCTGGCTGATGGTAAACCGGAAACGTTTCATGGCCCGGTCTAAAGTAGAAGATGTTGCCCTGTCCTCTCCGGTAGCAGCAGCCACTGCGGAATACTTCGCCTCCTTCGAACCAAGAGATGAAGATCAACTCATCCGGAGCTGGAATTTCAAATCGCTCCCCGTACATTTCTTCCTTCGGAATCTCGATATATTCCCCCAAGCCCTTTGCGATCGGATGTCCAGGCTCGATCACCCAGATTCTTTCCTTCTCACCGTCATCGCGCCATTTCAATGCACCGGTATTCGTGCCCATAAGCGCGCGGAAAATTTTCGATGCGTGCCCGGAGTGAAGAACGATAAGCCCCATGCCATCAAGCACCCTTTGACGCACCTTCTCTACGATCTCGTCGCTGACTTCGTCATGCGCCAAATGCCCCCACCAGAGCAAAACATCGGTCTGATTCAGCACCTCGTCGGTGAGTCCGTGTTCCGGATCATCGAGCACGGCGGTTTTCGCTTCCAATCCGTCCTGGGCATTCAAATGATTCGCAATCGCCATATGGATCCCTTCCGGATAAATGGCCTTAACTTGCTCGTTATGTCTTTCATGCCGGTATTCATTCCATACCGTTACCTTGATATTAGTCATACTGAGAACCCTCCCGTTTGATTGTAATCCAGCGTTGCTCCGTAAATGATGTGATGATCGAATCAAGGGTGTGCTGATTCATATAGCCGTCTTCCATATCGGCGTCACATCCGTCCCCCTTGCCCTGAATCAGATTTATGAATGACTGCATCTGATCAGCCCGGTAAGAATCCGGAATTTCCACTCTACGGAAGCCCTGGTCCCCTTCTTCGGATAAATTAACGTAAAGTGTATCTTCCTCTTCCAAATTGTAGACCAGCGCACCGCGGCTTCCGTAAACCTCTAGCTGCTGATAATTGCCCCGCCCATAGGCGAATCTCGAAATCGACATCGTCCCGGATATGCCCCCCTCCAACCGGGCAAGCACATGACAAAAGTCGTCGACATCCACCTCGCCTTTCCCTTCCCCGGAGATCAGGTCGCGTTCCTTAATTATCGTGTCCGCGTCGGCAATCACGCGCTCCACATCGCCTACGAGAAAGCGCTGGAGGTCTAGAATATGCGAGCCCAAATCTCCCAGTGCGCCCGAGCCCGACAGTTCCTTGCGGAATCTCCACACTAGCGGGATGTTCTCATTCAGTCCCCAGCCTTGCAAGTATTGGCTATATATATGTTTAATATTGCCTAATTTGCCCTCTCCGATTAGCCATTTCGCATATCTTACCGCCGCTTTATACCTGTAGCTGAAGCAAACCATATGCGGCAGCGGATCGCTTGCCAGCACATCTCTGAGTATGGCTGCCTCACGGGTATCCAACGACACCGGCTTTTCCAGGGCAAAGGGCTTCCGCCGCTTTATCGCCTCATAGGCTATCGTAAAGTGATTATGATTCGGCGTACCGATCGTTACCGCATCGAGTTCGGGGTCCATTAGCAAATCTTCAACATTTAAAAATCTCCGGGATTCCGGGATTCCGAGTTCCTCTCCTCGGTTCGCCAGCGCTTCCTCGCTGCAATCGCAAATCGACCATACCAAAGCATCTTCACTGGCCAATATTCCGGAAATGTGCACATTAGCGATCCCGCCCAGGCCGATTACGCCGATCTTCAGCTTTTCCATATTCACCGCCTCATCTCTCACTAGGTCACTTGCATTACAACCCCAGTATAGGGTGTGGTAGAATGAACGGGAATGGCAGAAAGATACTCTTCTTGTACAAAAACGACTTTTGTGGAATTCATCTGGAGGGATGATGATGCTTGCCATTAACGTGGAGTTGATGCCGAAAATCAAACTGATGGGATTTGTGTCCTATAAGCAGCCGTGGATACACTTCAAACGGACGACGCATGAATGCATCCTCTATTTCATTAAGAGCGGCGAGCTACATCTGCGGGAAAATGGCATCGACTATCTCCTCAGAAAAGGCGATCTCATCGTTCTGGAGCCAAATGTGGAGCATGAGGGCACGAGGAGGCATGTTTGCGATTACTATTACATTCATTTCGAACACCCGGATTTGAAATCAGTGGAAGTGAAGGACCTTCTTACCTTGGCCAGGCACTTCATACTCGAGGAAGGAGCTCAGCAGGACGGGAAGGACTATCCGATCTGCTATTTTCCCAAACAGTTCACTTTGTCTAAAAAAGACCAATCTCTTTCCTTTGCCGCCATGAATGAGATGCTCCAACTCTACCGACGGAAATACTTTAACCGCGGATTAACCGCTCTAAAGTTTTCCGAGTGGCTGATTGAAGTGTCCCGAGAATATTTTATTGATGCTCTCCAAGAGTACGAAGGGAACAACAGCAAATCTTTTATTAAAGTCCATGCCTTGCTTGAGTATATTCACGAACACTACGCCGGCAAAATCACCAGCGGAGATATCGAGCAGGAATTCGACTGCAATTACGACTACATTAACCGTGTCTTCACTAAACTGACCGGCCAAAGCATCATGCGCTATGTCAACCGGGTTCGGATTAACCATGCAAAAGAACTGATCGAGGCTACCCATTTAAGCTTCAGCGAAATAGGTTATTTGACCGGTCTGGAAGATCCCTATTATTTCAGCAAAGTGTTCAAGAAATACGCCGGACTCTCCCCCAGCCAATATTACAAGAACGTACGGGAACAGGGAAAAAAATAACCCATAATCGCAAGCTTCTATTTAGATGCCGGAGTACAACAATCGGCGGTACCGCCCTTCTGCCAAGAAGGCAGTCGGGATTGAGCCTAGGATAAGCGCAGGGTTGAACGATGTTGAGCGATGGTGAACACGGGAAACTCATATAAACGCAAAAAGCCCAAACCGGCGGCAGTCATTGGAATTTTCCAATGAGTTGACGCCGGTTTGGGCTTATTTCTTATTTTCATTGGAAATATCCAGTGAAAATCTGCTGTTCAGGGTCAAAAGGGGCGATTTCACACTTTTTGATTGGATTTTTCCAATGAGTTGGCCCTCTTCCCCTCATCAGCCTCCGTTTCATTGGAAATATCCAATGAACCCCCTCTTCCTCCCTCTCACCCTTCCTTTCTGTTCACTACGAATGCCCCTAAGTGGTTATGCACATATAAGAAGGCACCATCCGCAGGCGGCCCGACTTCAGACACAAATTCCGTCGCCAATTTCCCACAATCCTCGGGATATCTTTGAATTACTGCACTTTATCCACAAAGTTATCCAGATATTATTAATAGTTATCCAGTTATTCAACACTTGCTCACAGGGAGGGATGTGAATAATGTGAATAAACTGTTTATTTGTGGATAGCAAGAATACGGAACTGCAGCGGTTCAAGTGGATAAGATGCGGTTTGCGAGCTAAATTCAACCGTTTCGCCGCTCCACAGGTCGGTCACGTTTTGCCCAAGCCATTTCGCAGGCAGTTTAAACGCTGACGCCTCTTTTCCGTTATTCAGAGCGACCACGATTTCCTGGTCGCCTTGGCTTCTCGAGAATACGAACAGGCCGGAGGCATCGTCACTCGTCAACACCTGAAGCCGCGAATTTGCGGTTAAGGCCGGATGACTCTTGCGGATGGCAATGAGCCGTTTGACGGAGCCCAGCAAATCTTGGTCCTGCTTCGCTGGATCCCATTCCATACAGCGGCGGTAGTAGGCAAAGTCGTCTCCGTCCCCCGTCAAACCGACTTCATCTCCGTAATAAATGCACGGGCTGCCGGGATACGTAAAGAGCAGCAGGAACGCCAGCTTCAGCTTCGAGGTGTCGTCCCCGCACTGGGTCAGAACCCGTGCCGTATCATGGCTGCCGAGCAGGTTAAACATCACTTCGCTGACATTCTCGGGATACAACTGAAGATGGCTCGTCAGCAAATTGCCGAACCGTGTGGCACCGATCTTGCGCTTGGCAATAAAATCGATAACCGCCTCGGTAAACGGATAGTTCATCACCGAGTCGAATTGGTCTCCCTGAAGCCAAGGCATAGCGTCATTCCAAATTTCCGCGATAATGTAGACATCGTCTTTCGCCGCTCTCACGGTGTTGCGGAATTCGCGCCAGAATTTATGATCCACCTCATTCGCCACATCCAGCCGCCAGCCGTCGATGTCGAACTCCTCGATCCAGTATTTCGCTACGCCGAGAAGATACTCTTTTACCTCAGGATTGCTTGTCTTCAATTTAGGCATGTTATCCGTAAAGGCGAACGACTCATAAGCCGGGTGATCCCCTTCTTCCTCACCGAAGCTGAGCATATGGAACCAGTCCGCATACCGGGAGGATGTTCCGTTCTTAAGCACATCCTGAAACGGTGCAAACCCGTACCCGGAATGATTGAACACGGCGTCGAGCATGACCCGGATGCCACGTTCATGGCAAGCTTTAACTAACTGCCGGAATGTTTCCTTATCGCCGAATTGCGGATCAATCTTCATATAATCAATCGTGTCGTACTTGTGATTGGTCGGCGCCTCGAAGATCGGCGTCATGTAGATCCCGGTAATCCCGAGATCGGTCAAATGATCCAGATGCTGAATAATCCCCTCGAAATCGCCGCCGAAGAAACTGTCGGGCTGCGGGATATCCCCCCATACCCCGTTCGTATTGGTTTTCCGTTCAGGATTGCCATTGGCGAAACGTTCCGGGAAAATCTGATACCAGACCGTATCCTTCACCCAAGCCGGTGCGTCGAACACATCGATGGCATTGAGGTACGGGAACCGGAAAAACCGGTTATCCTCCACATCCTGCGTGAATCCCATTTCGCCCAGAACCCAGGTTTCGTTGCCGTCGGTCACTTCGAACTGGTAAACAAAACGTTTATTTTCGGGAGAGATCGCGATAAACCAGTAGTCGAACAGCTCATCGGACGTCAGCTTCGTCATCGGGATTTTGTCCGACAGCATATGGCCTTCGGCCCACCGGTACGGATCTCCGTGAATCAGCTCCACACCGGTCAAGTCGTCCTTTTTGGATCTTAACCGGATATGCAGCGTATTGGCGTCGTACGCATAGGCGTAACTGTTTTTTGGACGGTGATAGATAGCTTCCTTAATCATTTTTTCTTCCTCCTCGATGGATAGAAATAAAAAAAGAGCACATCCCCAAGTCATTCCCGGGGTTGTGCTCTTCATTCGCTCGAATGAAAAGTCAGGCATTGCCCTTCTGTTGATGTGCTCCATTTATTGGTAGTATAGATCGGCTTAT
This sequence comes from Paenibacillaceae bacterium UBA6304, assembly GCA_002439285.1. GTDB lineage: Bacteria > Bacillota > Bacilli > Paenibacillales > Paenibacillaceae > Fontibacillus. The sequence goes on along the minus strand of DJTQ01000005.1, from coordinate 11,409 downwards.
TCCGGGTGTCAATCGTTACTTTGAAGATATCCGCTCCAGCAATCCCATTTCGACGCAGGTCTGTACGGAAAGCGTCTTTACCACTTGTTCGAACGCGATGTCGATCAAATCGCCATGCCGGCCGCGGACTTCGCCCTGTCCAAAAACCTTGTGTCGGACAGCTTCACCAGCCGCGAAGGAAACTCCTGCCGTATTTACGTCTTCACCGCAATTGGGTGCCGGCTGTACAAGCGATCGGACATGAGAGAGAAAACGGGATTCGGCGACCTTCTCCCCGTCCCGCTCCTGATACGTTAAGAGCTCCAACCGCCGCTTCGCCCGCGTCATGCCGACATAGAACAGGCGGACAGCTTCTTCCATCAGTTCCTCATTCCCGGCTACATTCTTCTTGATATCTTCGGAAGAAGGAATGATGCCGTCGACCAGATCGATCATATAGACCTGCTCGAATTCCAGACCTTTTGCGCTGTGAAATGTGGATAGAGTGACGGCATGTTGACCCTTGTTTCTTTTCGAGGTTCTCAGCGCCGACTCCAGCACCTTCAGGCGGGTAGCAAACTCCTCCATCGTCGTGAGCGTGTCCGCGATTTCTTCCAGCGTATTCAAAATCCCGATTAGAAACTCCTTGCGGAACCCCATCCACTCGCACATTTTGTCCAACGCTTTCTCATAGCCGAGACGACCGCGGATGACACGGATCGCCTGCAGCGGCGGCATGCCGCTCATCTCCCGGAAGGTATCCCGGTTGGCCTGGATCGGCGCCCTCTGATAATCCTGAAGCTTCACATAATTCAGCAAATTATCGAAGACCGACTCGTTATTCTGGATTTCCTTGAGAGCGGCCATCTGCTGTTTGCTGATATAACCGCTCATCTTTAAGTGGATCTTTTCCATGATATCCGGGCGCTTGTCCGTAAACGTCATCCGCATAAAATTCAAAATGTCCTCTACGACCCAGTGGGAAAAGAACCGATTATCGGTATCCTTCATATAGAACGGAATTCCGGCTCTGTCGAGCGCGTTCATCAGGGCGACGGAAGAGGAATTGTTACGGTAAAGCACGGCGACTTCAGAGAGCCGGTCCGACTTCGCGATTTCCTGCACCACGTGCTTGGTCTGCGATTTATAATCCGCAAAGGCCCGGATTCCGATCGGCTCCCCCGCTTCCGTCCGATCCGTGAACATATTTTTGTCATAACGGTTTTTGTTGCGGCGAATAAACTGATTCGCGGGGGCGACGATGCTAGGGGTGGAACGATAGTTTTGCTCCATAAACAGAATTGCGGCATCCGGAAAAGCTTCCCTAAAATTCAGTAAATAGGAGGGCTCCGCCCCTCTCCAGCTATAGATGGACTGATCATCGTCCGCCACCACGCAAAGATTGCCGTGTCCCCGGACCAGCTTACCGATGATATCATGCTGGACCAGCGATGTATCCTGGCTCTCGTCCGTCAGAATATAATCGTACTTCCCCTGATATTTTCTCAGCAGGACAGAATCCCGATCCAAAATCTCATTGCCCAACGTCAGCATATCGTCAAAATCGACCAGCAGCTTCGGATGGCCCGAGCGCTTGAACGACTCGTACTCGCGCAGAATAGACTCCGCCTCCGGGACTCCGGCTTTTACGGTGCTCCATTTTTCCGGCGGGAGCATTTTATTTTTGACATAACTGATATAGGTCGTCAGCTCGTCCATTTGATCGTCCGTCATATTTTCCCCGGTTAGGGATTTGAAGATTTGGCGCAATATCATCTTTTTGTGCAGCGGAGCATGTTCGGGCCCTTCTTCCTCCGCCCGCTCCAGCTCACTGCCCCCTTCGATCATTTGATAATCGATCCCGGCTTTGCGGAAATGCTCCCGAACCACCTCGTAGGCGAGGCTGTGAATCGTGGAGAACTGCACGGGCGGAAGCCCTGGGAAAAACCGCCGGTATCGCTCCTTCATATCATTCGCGGAAGCACGGCTAAACGTTACCGCCTTGATCCGGGAAGATTGGACGCCTTTCTCCTCGATCAGGTAACCGATCCGCATGATAATCGTAGTCGTCTTTCCCGATCCGGGAGAAGCAAGAAGCAGGACAGCCCCCTCGGTTTGAAGGACCGCCTGCTTCTGAATATCGTTTAAAGCGACGCCAAGCTCGCTTTGCTTACGTTCAAAAAATGCTGTCCTAAAGTTTACGCTCATTCTCGATGTACCCTTTCACTAAATACGGCATTGATCTATTCATCATACCACGATTTAGCCGCAAGGGGCGCACCGATGGTATTTGTTCGGTCGGGCTGCCGGATCATTGGGCTAACGAAGCTTAAACGAGCGCCTAAGATGAGCGCGGCCACCACAGCATAACGGACACCCCGATCAGGCAAATCGCCGCTCCGATCCAATCGAACAGGTCCGGCGTCTTTTTATCCACAGCCCATCCCCAAAACACCGCAAGGATAATGAATACACCGCCATAAGCCGCATAAACTTTGCCGAACGAAGGGAATTTTTGCAGCGTGGGAATAATGCCATAAAGCACTAGAATTAGAGCGCCAACGATCCCGAGGCCAAACGATCTCCCTTCGCGCAACCATAACCAAACCAGATAGCCGCCGCCAATCTCGGCGATGCCGGCCAGAATAAATAAGATGATGGACTGCACCATAGAACTCACCTTTGCCTTTCAAGTAAATAAATAAGATGGACTAATGAAATAGATGTGGGGGGCAAGTACGTAAAATGTTCTTACGACCGGATTCCTTCATTCTATATGAAAGATGAGCTATTTAAATAGAGGTTAGGGGCAAGTACGTAAAATGTTCTTACGACCGCTGTTGTTTCCGGATTTCTTGATTCTGATGGATCAAATGAGGTGGAAATCCGGAAACAAAGGCGGACACTACGTTTCTTCAGAATCATTTTACTCCCTTGCCTTCACCCTATTATTTAGTTCATCTTATGTAGTTAAAATATCGTCTATAGTGCATTATACTTTGCACTAGGCGAGCATCAAAGAAAAAGCCGTTCAGAACCGGATGATTCCGATTCAGAACGGCTAACTAATAGAAGTGTATTATATATTCTCAGCGTTCTTCAAGGCATGTTCCCAGCTTGGAAAATAAAACAAAGCGCTTCGCATCAATTGAGGATCGGACTGCTTCACTTGCTTCTTGCTGATAGAGACACCGTTTCTTTGCAGTTCCCTGATCCGGTTAATTACCTGGTCTGCGTCGAGTGTAATATCCATCTGATCACCCCCTCATTTCCCATACTTTCCATTTCGGGAGCGATCTATTCAGCATGGATTCAGCATGGATTCAGGGCGGTCCAATGACAGCGCAACTTTATTTTATTCCCAAACGAAGTCTGTAACTGAACAGAATCACCTTTGTCGCGCCGTTAAAATATTCCTCCACCTGATTGCGAAATGCTTCGATTTGCGGATCGAGTTCCACCGAGCCCTGTTTCAATACGGTCTGGAGTCCGCCTTGGCTTAGGGCAAGGCCCGTATAACGTTCAGCGTCGCAATTTTCCTTGTTGTGAAACACAACTTCGCGGGTATAGCGGAATATTCCGCTGTCCTTCAACACTTTCAGGTGCTCATTCTTATTGCGTTTGACCGCCTGTTCCTCACCGTTCGTTAATTGATGGGCCAGCAAGTCTGCCTGTTCCAGCAATTGAAGGTATTCCTGTTCCAGCTTCCAATGGACGGTAGGCGGCCAATCACAGTCGTACGCAGCAAATATTCCGCCTTCGTTCAGCACCCGGCCCGCCTCCTTCAAGGTGCCGATCGGCTCCATCCAGTGGAACGACTGGGAGCAGGTGATGATATCGACCGATTCGTCCTTAACCTCATTCAATGAGTTGGAAAAGCCGGGGACATAAGAGATATGATCCGCGCCCACAAGCTCCTGGCGCTTCTCCTCCGCTTTGCTTCTCATGTCGTCATTGGGCTCGACACCTATGATCCGGTCCGCATATTCCTTCCATATGAGTGTAGATAAGCCCGTTCCGCAGCCCAAATCCAGCACTAGATGGGGTCTCTTTGACAAATAGGATGATAAAATATCCACGACGAGTTTCGGAGCTTCTGGACGAAATTGATCATAAAGATCCGCAAATCCGGTAAAGCGATCCACATTCCCCTTCAAGTTACCTTCCGGTATCGTCATTGCTTCCGCTCCTCTCCTCTTCCGATTCAAGCTTTCCCTGTGGTTACTCCGTATACCTTGAGATTCTGATAAATCGCTTTGAGCAGCGGTGTTTCCATTTGATGATCCGCCGCGATGCGCAGCAGGTAGCCGTGCAGGTGCTCTCCTTCAACCGGGAAGCCCTTCTCCATATCCCGCTGCATGGAGGATTTCATCTCATAGGACATCTTCCCCATCGTTTCCATATGCTTATTTACGATATCGGGATCGAGCGGGGCACCGTGCGCAAGCATTACCGATTCAATCTCCCGGAGAACACTGCGGATGAATTCGTCGCCGCCGCTCTCCCAAATCGGGCCCATCGGCGACCGCATCAATGTCGTCACACCCGCCATCGTCGCGATGAATAAATATTTATGCCAAATATCCATTTCGATATGATTGCTGCGGACGAACGAGGTCTTTGTTCCGCTTAACACGTCTTCGATGCTGCGTATTCTTTCTGTATCCTTCTGTCCGAATTCCCCGAACACAACGTAGTGATTGGGACTTGAATGGAGAACATGTCCTTCGCGATTCAGTGTGGTTTCGATAAAGCAAAGACCGCCGATTACCCGATCAGCTCCGAATGCCTCCTGTAAAACCGGGATATGCGCCACGCCGTTCAGCAGCGGCAAGATGACCGTTTGCTCTCCGACAAAAGGCAACAGATCCTGAATTGCGTTTTGCAAATGATAAGCTTTGGTCGAGAATAGCACTAAGTCATATGCGCTGTCCGGGTCCGAAGCCGTAATTGTCTTCGGCTGCAGTTTGATGTCTCCGGCAACGCTGCGGACGACCAATCCGTCCTTGTTTAGCTGTTGTTTGCGCTGCTGACGAACCAGAAACGTAACATCCGCTCCCTTTTCAGCTAACCGCCCGCCGAAATACCCGCCAACCCCGCCTGCTCCAAGCACCAAAATACGCATATCTCGTCCCCCACTCTCCATTTTATTTTCTGGAGCGAATTTCTTCGCCGATCTGCCGGGCGATGTCCGGAATGGTTCTGGAACCGCCATCTCCTTCGCCCCGTTTTCTCACGGAAACACTGTCCGAGTTCTTCTCGTTCTCGCCCAAGACCAGCATGTACGGAACCTTCTCCAGCTGGGCCTCGCGGATTTTATAACCGAGCTTTTCGTTTCGGGCATCGACTTCGACACGGATTCCGGCTTCCTCCAAAGACTTTTTCACATGGTAGGCATAGTCGATATAGTTCTCGGAAACAGGTAACAGCTTGGCTTGAACCGGTGCCAGCCACAGCGGAAATGCCCCCGCATAATGCTCGGTCAGCATCCCGATGAACCGGTCTAGCGATCCGTACACCGCGCGGTGAATCACGACCGGCAGGTGCTTTTGATTGTCCTCGCCGATGTAGGAGAGACCGAATTTCTCCGGCATTTGGAAATCGAGCTGTATCGTTCCGCACTGCCAGCTGCGTTTAAGGGCGTCCGTGATGTGAAAATCGATCTTGGGACCGTAAAATGCCCCATCTCCTTCATTAATGCGATATTCGATGCCGCGCCGGTCCAGCACATTTTGCAGCGATTGTTCTGCCTGCTCCCATAGCTCTTCCGAGCCCATGGAATCCTCCGGCCGGGTCGACAATTCAATCTTATATTCAAATCCGAAAATTTGGTAGATATGGTCGATCAGCGCGATGACGTTGCCGATTTCCTCCTCAATTTGCTCCGGCAGTACGAACAGATGCGCATCATCCTGGCAGAAGGTGCGGACCCGCATCATCCCGTTAAGGGCCCCGGAGAATTCATGGCGGTGTACCTGACCGTACTCCGAAATCCGGATCGGCAAATCACGGTATGAACGCAAGCTGTTTTTGAAAATAAGCATATGTCCCGGACAGTTCATCGGTTTAAGCGCATATTTTGTATCGTCCACATTCGTGAAATACATATTGTCCTTGTAATGGTCCCAATGCCCGGACTCTTCCCAAACTCGATTGTTCATCATGAGCGGAGTACGAACCTCGTCATAACCTCTTTGCCGCTGAAGCTCACGCTCGAAATTTTCCAACTCCGTACGGATCGTCATTCCTTTCGGCAGGTAAAAAGGCATGCCAGGCGCTTCTTCCGAGAACATGAACAACTCCAATTCCTTGCCCAGCTTGCGGTGATCGCGCTTTTTGGCTTCTTCGAGAAAATGCAGATGCTCATCGAGCTGAGCCTTCTTGGGAAATGCCGTCCCATAGATCCGCTGCAGCATCTTGTTGTTCGAATCTCCTCGCCAATAAGCCCCTGCCACACTTAGCAGTTTGAACGCCTTAATTCTCCCGGTTGACGGAAGATGCGGCCCCCGGCATAAATCCAGAAATTCGCCTTGCTCATAGACGGTAATTTCTGCGTCCTCCGGCAAACCTTGAATCAGCTCCAATTTGAGCGGTTCTTCAAGCTTTTCAAATATTTCCGTTGCCTCTTCCCGGCTGACAGACCGGCGGACGATGTGCAGATTTTCCTTGATGATCCCTTCCATTTCTCGTTCAATCTTAGCCAGATCGTCACTGGATAAAGGCTTCTCGATATCGATGTCATAATAAAAACCGTCCGCGATCACCGGTCCGATGCCGAGCTTAACGGCCTTATCTCCGTAAATTCGCTTAATTGCCTGGGCCATGACATGCGCCGCACTATGTCTGCAAATCTCAAGCCCCTCTTTACTGTCCAGCGTAATCACCTCAATGGTGCTATTCTGGTCGATCGAACAGTTCAGGTCCGCGAGCTTCCCGTCGATTTTGCCGGCGACAGCATTCTTTCCGAGTCCGGTACTGATCGATCCCGCAATTTGGGCAAGGGTCGTTCCTTTCTGATACCTCCTAATAGTTCCATCTGGCAAATTAACTTCGATCTCCATGATTTAGCCTCCATTTCTTCAGTGATTGAACGCTGGGCGGACCTCGAAAGGTTATAGATTAGATTCCGAAAAAAGAATGCAAAAAAACGCATCTCATCCGCCAAGGGACGAGTGCGTTCAACTCGTGGTTCCACCCTAATTCGACCTCCGTCCGTCATCGCCCGGCATTTGCTCAAGGGATGGGAAGGGAAGTCCTTATTAGAATCCGGTATCGGGGATTAATCGGTGACACATACTGCCGTCATTCACTAGGGATCGACGGGTTCAACGCCACGGCTGCAAAGGGGTAATTCCGCGTCCGTAACAGGAGAAGCTTTCAGCTTGGGCTTCTCTCTCTGGGCAGTCCGTGATGGGAATCATGTCTTTGGTCATCGCCTGGTATTTGTTGTTGGCTACAACAATATTACAAAGTCATTCTAAATGTCAAGGGCCTGAAATCATGCCGGGCACCATAAGCTGATGAATACCGCATCAATTGCATAACAAAAACGCTGCCTCTTCCTGTACGGAAGGGACAGCGTTTTTCCTTTAATACGGCTGGTTCTTGATGATCTACTTGAGGTATTCCTGACTCGACAAGAAGGATGAGAGTTTCTCCGTCGGGATGACAAATTCTACAACGCCCATATAACCCGGGGCCACTTCATATTCATCGAATGAAATAACGAGCTGGTTCGATGAATTAATATAGAAATTCTGATCCTTCGCAATTTGGGTAAAGCCATCCGGTATGTCCTCCGTCGGCTCCGGCCAGAAGATTTTGTTCGAATCCTCCGCCATTTGCTGTTTCATCTGAGCCTTAATATTTTCACTGATCACGTCGATGTAACGATCATCTTTAAACAAGCTCGGCAAGGTAAGCAGCACATGGTTCTTTTTGTCTACCGTATCATATTTAATGGTTGTAGCCGCGGAAGCCGCCGTTTCTTCTACATACCGTCCGACGGACAGAAGCTCATCCGTCTCCGTCTTGATAACAACGCCGCTGTCCACGCTGAAATGTCCGTCTTCGCCGATCGCCTGCTGGGCCTTCATTTCAGCCATGAATGTATCGTACAGCTTCTGCCCCTCCGCCAGATACTTTTCATTCAGGCTGTGTTCCAGAGACGAATCTCCCAAATTGCCCACCGCAGGCACCTTTATATCCGCTTCGTAATGGCCTTTGTCGGCTTTATACTCCCGCACGGTGAGAACATCAACCAAATTGCCGAGTACCGGGACTTCGGACAAGGTCCGGGCAAATGCCGGACTCGTATTCAAGCCGGCCACGAAAATCGCAACCGCAGCAACCCCAATGGCCCAAGAACGACGAGCTCTGGAGCGGGAACGCGGCCGGGAGACCGGGCGTGATCCCGTTTGCGAATGCGATTCGATCCTCATCCCGGCATCCGACACAGCCGCCCCTCCGGTTTGCGTGCTGAAGCTCGCATTGCCAGAATCAGCTTGGCGTCCCGACTCCAATGCGGATTGCACGACCTGGTCCAATTCCGCTGGGATGGGGATGGATGTATATTCTCTCTTTAACTCGTCCATGTTTCTAACCTTTTTATTCTCCATATTAGGGCGCCTCCTCGATTTGTACCTCTTCCATTTCAACTCGCAACAGCTTCAAAGCCTTATATAGCCGGGTTTTTGCGGTATTCACGTTCAACCCTAGCATTTCGGCAACTTCCTCGATCTTTAAATCCTCAAAATACCGGAGTACGACGACGCTTCGATAATCGGTCGGAAGCTCATTCAGCGCCTTTTCCAGGTCAAGATTCCGGTAATGATCCTCATGCCCGGTATCCCGGAATTCCAGCTCCGCGTCGCTTGCGACGGTAACCCTTTTTCTCCGCCGCAGGAAATCCAACGCTGTATGAACGACGATCTTGTAGAACCAGCTTTTAATCGCCGTCTCATCCTTCAGCGTATCCGACTTGATCGCTTTATGGATGGCATCCTGCACGATATCGAGCGCATCCTCCGGGCTTAACACATAGCTGTATGCCAGTCTGTAAAAATTATCTTTGTTATGCATAACAAATTCCGTAATAAGTTCGTACTGCCTAGGCTTGTTCATCTTGCCACCACCTGATTTCTTTTCGTTAGCTAACGTTGCAATCAGTAAATAGACGCACGAGGTGCGGAAAAAAGTTTGCGAGGTTCCCAAACAAAAAAACGCCTTGCGGCGTTTTCTATGAATTGTGTTCTGCTATTCTTCTTCATTCCCCGTTAGCTCGACGCCCAAACTCCACATTCGCTCTAAATTTCGGACATCCGCCGCATAAGCGGGATAGGTCTTAGTGCCGAAAATGTTTCCGATCTGCGCAAACCCTTTCTCACTTGCTGCAGGCTTCACGATCTCCCGCTTGTGATTGATCAACCGGCCCGTAACCTCCCTCCATTCCTCCGAAGTGCAGAGGTGAAAATAGGTTTCGGCCATGCCGGACGGCGGCGGATTGATCCCATTTTGAGCCCTGGCCAGCAGCCTCCAGATGGGGCTCATCTTGTGTATCGTCTCGTCCGACAATTTAACACGGTTAATCTGCAAAGCATTGACCTTGACGGGAATTCCCCTGCGCTCATAGTCCTCCACCATTTTGAAGGTCAACAACAGCAGTGCCATTTTTGAATCGCCATACATTTTATAAACGCTATAAGGCCGGCTGTCACGGTACTCACCGTGCAGATTGTCAAAGTCGATTTCCCGCTTGGGGTCGAAAAAATGCTTTATGTTCGTGGTGCAGGCATGAAGGACCCGCGGGTCCTGCGATTTGACCAGATGCTCCTCAAGCAAACGGGTCATCAGAAAAGGTCCGAACGTGTTCGTCGCAAACGACATTTCGATTTGATCGGCGCTGAGCAGGTACTCTTTTCCCCCATGATTTAAGTAAGCGCCATTATGTATTAAAATATCTAACCGCGGGTATCTGGCTTGATATGCCGAGCAAAACATGCGGATCGATTCGAAGCTGGATAAATCCACCTCCATTAAATCCACATTCGCGTGAGGCGATTGGCTTGAAATTTCCGACTGTGCGGAGCTCCCCTTCTCCATATTCCGGCAAGCCATAATGACATAATATCCTTCAGCCGTAAACTTCTGTGCCGCCGCCTTGCCGATCCCGGAGTTTGCACCCGTAATCACCACGTATTTCTTTGGCATTTCAGCCTCCATAGTCCTGATTATTGAAGTCTATTAACTACTTAAGTTCGAAACCATTCGATCGTTTCTTGAATGGCCTGGTCATGAGGGGTGGTATGATTGCCGAACTTTTGCACAAATTTGCTGTGGTCTACAACATAGGGGGTTGTATAAATATAGTGGATCTCTTTCATTTCCCGCATAAAAGGATTAAATAAGGTCATCAATTGAAAAATAAAGCCTGGAGCGGTGCGTACTTTGGGTGGGATCTTAAGCTGTGAGTAAACTTGGGAGATTAAATTTCGGGTTGTGGTCGTTTCAGCGCTGGCAAGATGCCAAATTTGTCCCAATGCTTCATCGCTTAACGCTAATGTGACGAGGCCTTTGGCAAAATCTTTGATATAGATATGAGTATGAGGAACATCGATGTTGCCTATAACCTGGGCGGATTTTCCGAGCAATGCCGGTTTAAAAACCTGATCCCCTCCCAGAATGGAATGCAGCACTCCAGGACCATAAAAATCAGGCCCTCTGCCAATGACGGCGCGAAGTTCGCCGCTTCGGTGCGCTTCCATGATTTCGTCCGCCATCTTTGCCCGGGTAAGCCCTTTGCGGTCTGCTGCGAGATTCGGCAACTTTTCGTGATAGGATTCACTAGAGGGCCCGTACATATAGAGATTGTCTGCATAGACCAGCTTAGCACCGGACTTGATGGCGCCATTCATGATCCCCTTTGTAAGCTGGGGGAATTCCTCCGGCCATTGGGTATAGGGCGGCTTAGCGCAATGATAGACAACGGCGGCCCCCTGAAAAGCCTTCTCTGCTTGTTCAGCATCACCAACATTGGCGTGGATAAGCTCAACATTTGATGGAACCTCTAATGAACTGCTGAGATTGACCATTTTTGTTCTTATGCCTCTTGTTAGCAATTCCTTCATCACAGCAATTCCTAAGGGTCCCGTTCCAACGACTACATGCATTTCATTAGCAGTTGACATGGTTCACCACCATTTATTATTTGACTACTTACAGGAAAATATTACCTATCCATATACGCCGATGTCAAGCCATATTGTGCATCCCGAGCACGAGTGACTGACTGATACATGGTCTAACAGCAAAAAGACAGTTGAGATTCACTCAACTGTCTTCTGACAACAGCCACAAAGTTCATTCATCATTGCGTATCGTTCGCCGCGCTCCACAATCCGCCGCCCGGAAGCGGGCAGGAGCGCTCCTTCA
>DJTQ01000007.1 GCA_002439285.1 Paenibacillaceae bacterium UBA6304 | reverse complement strand
CTGGATGAACAATCCGCTACCCGCTGGACGAAAGTCAATATTTCTTCGGGGACCAATACCTTCCACTGGACGTTGACAGCTGCGCATGCAACGACTAGCTGGAAGTATTATATTACTAAACCCAATTGGAACCCCGATGCCCCGTTGACGCGGGACTCGTTCGATCTGACTCCGTTCTGCTCCGTGGATTACGGCGGTGTACGGCCTCCGTTTACGTATTCGGATACTTGTAATGTACCTGCTCGTACCGGTTATCACGTCATTCTGGCGGTTTGGGAAATCGCAGACACAGCCAATGCTTTCTATAATGTAATTGATGTTAATTTCGGCGGAAGCAACCCGGTGGATACGCAAGCGCCATCCGCTCCATCTTCCCTCACATTTTCCGGAGTCACTTCGACCACTGTTAATTTATCCTGGAATGCCTCCTCGGATAATGTGGGAGTAACCGGCTACCGGATCTTTAATGGGACAAACCAAATCGCTGCAGTATCGGGTACGACACTGAATTATAATGCGACCGGCTTGACCGCGAATACAGCGTACACCTTCCAAGTGAAGGCGGTGGATGCTGCGGGGAACCTATCCTCCGGCAGTAATACTGTAAACGTTACGACAAGCCAGGCCGTAAATGATACGCAAGCGCCAACTGCCCCGGGCAATCTGCATGTCATGGGCAGCCCCACTTCTTCCAGCGTTACGCTCATGTGGAATCCTTCCACTGACAACGTTGGGGTTACCGGTTACAAGATCTATCGGGGAACTACGCTTGCGGGAACGGTATCCGGCACGACGACCGAATATACCGTCACCGGACTGAGTGCCAGCACGGCGTACACCTTTACCGTTCGTGCCGTAGACGCAGCCGGTAATGAATCGGCGGCAAGTAACTCTGTGAGCGCTACGACGGCAGCACCACCTGCCGCGCAGCCTTGGGCCCCGAATGTAGCTTACACCGCTGGGACTCTCGTAAGCTATAACGGGAACACCTATGAATGCCGCCAGAGCCATACCTCGCTGACAGGCTGGGAACCTTCCAACGTTCCTGCGCTCTGGTTGTTGAAATAATTGATATGAGATAATTATTTGGTTTAGAACCTTTAAAATCACTGACCGAAGTTGTCAGTGATTTTTTTATATACTTCTGTTTGTACACGATCCTTTAACTAATGGAGGAATAACGATGTTTGTGAAAATCGATGACTTTGCAAAGGAATGGGAAGAGGAACTTAAGCTAACGGAAAAGGTAATGGCGGCGCTCACGGACGATTCGCTTTCCCGGGAAGTGATTCCCGGCCGGAGAACTTTGGGAGATATCGCTTGGCACCTGGTCCTCTCTCCGCACTATATGACCGGGTGCGGTCTGGTTTTTGACGGAGCGGCGGGCGGAAAGGAAGTTCCCGCCTCGGCGGCAGTGATTGCGGAAGAATACGGCAAGATTAGCCGGGCCTTGTTGGAAGCAGTGAAGACGCAGTGGAGCGACGATAGTCTAAAAGAAACCGTGGAAATGATGGGAGAGAACTGGGCGAACGGGGCTACATTACGCTTTACCGTTATGCACCAGGTCCATCATCGGGGGCAGATGACGATTCTTATGAGACAAGCGGGGCTTCGGATCCCTGAAGTCTATGGACAAACCTATGATTCCTGGGTCGAAGCCGGCGTGGAACCGCTCAAGTAAAAACGTTACAATGGAATAAAATAGCGGGGACGGATTGACGGTTCCCGGTTACAAACGAAAGGAAACCGACATGTCCAAAGCGGATCACATGCTGTCCATCCTGTGGTTACTTCGCTCCGGGAGAAAAGTGACCGCCCGGGAGCTGGCAGACAAGCTGGAAATTCATATCCGAACCGTATACCGCTGTATTGATTCTTTATGTGCGAGCGGTGCACCGATCATTGCAGATTCGGGCCCGGGGGGCGGGTATCAAATTTTAGGGAAGTTCGCAGATTCTCCTCTCCTGTTTGATCAGGAGGAACAGAAAGCACTGGTCCATGCATCGACCTTTGCCAGAGAAGCCGGATACCCTCATTCGGAACATTTAGAGCGGGCGGTCGACAAACTGAAGTTGTATACGAATGAGGAACAGCTTCTCCGGATAGAGCTCCATGATCAGGGAGTTTCGGTGATTTATCCCCCTTTGGAGGAGCGGGTAAGATCCTTTCTGCAACAACTCGAGGAAGCGGCGGCCGGGGGGACGACCCTGGAGATGGTTTATGATAAAGGCAGGAGCGAGCCTCCATTTTCAAGAGCTTTCGACCCCTATGGTATTGTACATTGGAAAGGCTGCTGGTATACGGTAGGTTACTGCCGGTTGCGGCAAAACGTACGCAGCTTTCGGGCCGACCGGATCGTGGAACTGAGGCCGACGGAGCAGCGGTTTGACAGGCCCGGCGGCTTCTCTGCCAAGGCCCATCTGCTGGAGAGCCTTCTGCCGGGATCACTTGATGGAGAGACGATGGTCACCGTGCGGATTGCCGGACCGGAGCAGGCCTTGAATGAACTTGGCTGCCACTGGCTGTTCGGGCACGCACAAATTTCCCGCGAACCGGAAGAGGTGATGTTCCGGATTGGACAAGCCTCTTTGGCATCTTATGTGCCATACTTTTTATTGCCTTACGGCAAAGCGCTAACCATTCTTGAACCTTTGTCCCTGGTTGAACGATTGGTTCAAGTCAGCGCGGATGTGGCTGCGCATTATGCCGAGATGAAAATTCAACATGGAGAGTAACCCGATTAAACACAAAGCCGCTGACGATCTGAAATTCGATCGTAGCGGCTATTTTTTCAACACCGGTTCACGGTAAAAATGGCGAAGGTTGCCCTATATAAGTCAGGGTCAATTGATGCATGGCTCGTGTACAGGCGATATACAGCAGGCTTTGATCCAACTCTAGGTTATAACTTAAAGCGTCCACACCGGGAATCAGAACCCGGTCGAATTCCAGCCCCTTAGCTAAATGAGCTGTTGTGACAACGATACCTTCCTGAAATTGAACACTGTTGAAATCAAGCAGGTGCACAGGAGGCGAGGGCAGTGATAATTTCAAATGATGATACAATTCCTCGGCCTGCTGCCGGGTTTTGACGATAATCCCGAAGGAATGATGATCCGAAGATGCAAAGTCATCTAACAATTCCCTAATTCTGCGCCATTGTTCGTCGGCGTCGCCGCATTTCAAGATACGGGGCTCCTGGCCATGCCGCTCGACCGGGACCAGCGAAGGATTGGCTTTGATTTTACCGGCAAAGTGGTTGATTTCAATGGTGGACCGGTAACTCTTAGTCAATTCCACGGTTTCCGCGCCCGGGAACATCTTGCTTATTTCCTGAAGCGAGGAGGAGGAATAAGGATTCACGGACTGGCTGCTATCGCCCAGGATCGTTTTTTTGCAAGTGAACAGCAAGGACAGAACGGCATATTGTATCGGCGTATAGTCTTGCATTTCATCGACCAGAAGGTGCTTTACAAATTCATAGGGCGATAAACCTTCATAATAATGCTTTAAATATATTAGAGGAAACACATCGGCATATTCGACGGTTCTGGTTTTGGTCTGCGCATATTTGAAAAGCTCCGGTAGTCCCAGTTGATCGTAAAACCCCTTGTAAAGCGATAGCAGATTGGAGTGCTTATACATCTTTTTGATCGCGGTGATGAATCTTTTCGCGGTGGAAGGGTCGGGTTTATCGCCGTCATGGTTTCGGCAGTTGGCAATGAGCTGACCGGCGAGCTTTTCCAATCGGGGTTTAACCGGCATTCTGTGCAGTGATGCATAACCGTTCCTTAGTTCCTCTTGCCGTATGGCAAACTGACCGATCATGATGTCCTCGGGGGCGAAGAAAGCTTGATCCGCATATCCGATATACGAGTTCATATCATCGACGAAGCGGGAAGTGGCTTTATAAGCAATCCGTTCCCTGAACCCGTCATCGTCGTGCTCGGTCAACTCCATGATCTGTTCGTAAAAGGTTTGAAAAGTACAGGTGCCTGCAAGCTCTCCGGCGGCCAGGTCTTCAAACCCGGACTCCAGCATATTCTCTTCACCCAGTTCGGGAAGCACGTTGGATATATAGTCCGCGAACACCTTATTGGGCGACAGGATCAATACATTTTTCGAAGTGATCGTTCCTTTGTACTTGTAGAGTAAAAAGGCGATTCTGTGCAGGGCCACTGAAGTTTTTCCGGAACCGGCCACGCCCTGGATAATGAGTTCATGCGAGGTTTCATTGCGAATGATGGCATTTTGTTCTTTTTGAATCGTCGCCACGATATTTTTCATCTTTTCATCCGTCGTGCTGCTGAGTTCCTTCTGCAAAACGTCATCATTGATGTTTATGGAGGTTTCGATCATGTATTCGAGGGAACCGTTTTTGATTTTATATTGTCGTTTTAGCGTGATCTCTCCTTTAACAGTCCCGTCCGGGGCTTGAAAAGCGGCTTGACCCGTGCCGTAATCGTAAAACAGGCTGGCTATCGGAGAACGCCAATCATAAATCAGGTTGGTTTGATGATCTTCCGCCGAAAAAGAATGTATTCCGATATAGTAGGGATCGGATTCACCTTCGGTATTTTTTTGGAAATCGACCCTTCCGAAATAGGGGGATTGCTCCAGTTTGTATAGCTTCCTGAGCTTGTCTTTGGATTTCTCGCCCGCATCGATCGAGAGCCCGATGTCGATCACATTGGCTGCTCTTTCTGCAGGATCGAGCTGGCTGATGTTGTGCCATACATATTTCTTGGCTTCGATGATCTCCCGGTAAGCATCGGAGAGGTTCCCGGCCAACCGGCTTATCGTTTGGTGCAGCAGTCCAATGACTGTATTCAGATAGCGTCTTTCCGCCGCCTCGGTTTGATTGATTATCACAATAGTTGCCTCCTCTTTAAGAATATCTCTAAGTATAGAAGCAACTCAAAAAAAGTATAGACTTATACTTTCCTTTGTAGTATTATATTTTGAACAAGGGTCCAAAAATACTTATACGATTTTGATAAAAAATAACGGTTGGAACAAGGGGTTTTCCCTTGTCCAACCGTTTTTTGCATGTTCGAGTTATTTTTGATTGACTACTTCAACAATGGGATCGGTGTCTGCTTCATAGTCCACGTCATCGACTTCAAAGCCGAACAGCTGGAAGAACTCATGACCGAAACCCTCCAGGTCGGACAGTTCATAAATATTGTCCGTCGTGAGGTTATCCCAGAGCTGGGTGACTGCCGCTTGCACGTCCTCGCGCATTTCCCAGTCATCAAGCCGGATACGGCCTTCTTCATCGACCGGGACGGTCTGCGAACCGTACAGTCTGTCGGCGAATAACCGGTACATCTGCTCGATGGTCCCTTCGTGGATGCCCTTTTCTTTCATCGTTTTGTACAGCGCCGACATATACAGCGGGACGATGGGAATAGCGGAGCTGGATTGCGTAACGAGCGCTTTGCTTACAACGACATAGGCGTGTCCGCCGCCTTTAGCGGAGAGTCGTTTGTCCAGCTCCCGGGCAGTTTCCTCCAGATGATCCTTCGCTCGTCCGATGGTGCCTTCCCGATAGATCGGCATCGTAATTTGCGAGCCGATGTAAGAGTAAGCGACGGTGACGGCACTAGGGGCCAGCGCTCCGGAATTCTCCAGAACGTCGATCCATTCCTGCCAATCCTCGCCTCCCATTACAAATACCGTATCCTCGATTTCCTGCTCTGTAGCGGGCTCAAGCGTAATATCACTGATTTCTCCCGTATGGAAGTTTACCGTCTTGTTCGTATACGGTTTGCCGATCGGTTTCAGCACGGAGGTGCGAGGCTGTCCGGTGACCGGATCGGTCCGACGGGCGGTAGCTACGCTGTAGACGACCAAATCGACTTGGCCCAGTTCGCTGGTGATCAATTCGGCGGTTTTCGCCTTGGTCTCTTCGGAGAAGGCGTCTCCCGTCACGCTGAAGGACTTCAGCCCGGCAGCCTGTGCCGCCTGTTCGAATGCGGCGGAATTGTACCAGCCTGCGGAAGCTGTCCGGGTAGCGCTGGCGGCGCTTGGGCGGTATACGCCCACCGTGTTGGCCTGCGCTCCAAAGGCCGAGACGATGCGAGAAGCAAGGCCATAGCCTGTCGAAGCTCCGATGACAAGTACATTTTTCGGCCCGTGAATGGCCTCCTGACCTTTGACGTATTTAATTTGCTGTTCAACCTGCCGCGCGCATCCTGTCGGATGTGACGTCGTACAAATAAAGCCGCGTGTCCGTGGTTTAATGATCATGGATTGAAGTCTTTCCTTTCTAATGTGAGTACAACATGGTTTAAATTTTATTGATCTTATCTATTGTACCTGTATTTTTCGATTTGAAAAAGAGCGCGCGGATTCCGGAAGTTCTCTATCTCGATAATTACTCCACAGGGAACTTTCTGTTCTGCCCAGGAAGAGAGGAATAACAGAAGGTACTTGAAGGGGAAAGTCGAGCTGACAACCGAAACTTTTGGGATATAACCTAAAATTATTAGTATAATACCTATAATTTTTTGAATTCACAGCTATACATTTATCTGATACGATGAAAACGTATGCATTATAGCTAATTAGGAGGAAAAGACGTGACAAAACCAACACAACCCAATGAGCCGCTCGTGACTCATATTTATACCGCAGATCCTTCGGCACATGTTTTTGAAGGTAAAATCTTCATCTATCCTTCTCACGACTTGGACCATGAGATGGAATCGAATGATAATGGAGACCAATATGATATGGAGGATTATCATATTTTGTCTATGGAAGATGAAGGGGCTCCATGCGTGGATCATGGTGAAGCGCTTCACCTTAAAGACATTCCTTGGGCCAGCCAGCAGCTCTGGGCGCCGGATGCCGCCTACAAGAACAATACGTATTACTTGTTCTTCCCGGCACGGGATCATGAAGATGTTTTTCGTATCGGCGTAGCCAAGAGTTCTTCTCCTTCCGGTCCATTCACGCCGGAGCCGGAATATATCCCTGGAAGCTTCAGCATCGATCCTGCTGTTTTTGTTGACCAAGACGATAAAGCTTATATTTATTTCGGCGGACTATGGGGCGGTCAATTGGAGAAATGGCAGACCGGCACATTCAATCCGGAAGGTGAAGGTCCCGCTCCTACGGAGCCCGCGCTTGGTCCTATAGTTGCAGAATTAAGCGAAGACATGCTTACATTTAAAGAGCAGCCTCAAGAGATTTCGATCGTGGATGAGGACGGTAATCCGATCCTTGCCGGAGATGAAGAAAGACGTTATTTCGAAGGACCATGGGTTCATAAATATAACGATTATTACTATCTGTCTTATTCGACGGGAAGCACGCACAATATTGTATACGCTACCAGTAAAAATCCGATGGGCCCTTATCAATATAAAGGCAAAATCCTTACTCCCGTAGTCGGGTGGACCACTCATCATTCCATTGTCCAGTTTAAGGAGAAATGGTATTTGTTTTACCATGACAGCTCCTTGTCCGGTGGAGCCGACAACAAGCGCTGCGTTAAGTATACCGAGCTGAAATACAACGAAGACGGTACAATTCAGACGATTGATCCTTATCCAAACAAAGAATAGGGAACTCGTCTACCGGGCTTTTTGGATTCAAAGGCACTAGGGTCTCCATTCTTGATCGGAAATAGATCTGAATGCTATACTTAGGACAACGAACATGAAGCACATGCCGTTTTGATACCTGAAGGTATCAAAGCGGCATTTTCTTTTTTTTTATTCATCTACAGGGGGGAGTATCGTGTTTGAGAAAGAATATGAGTTGTGGATGCAGAAACAAATTGAACAAGAGAAGAACCATAGAAGACGGGAGTTACTGCAAAAAGGAATCAGCCATGGGACCTTAGAATTGTTGCGTTCGATCTGGTATCCAGCTATCGGTAACTTTGATCATTTGTATCCGGAATGGGAGGTGCGCGATATGAGCAACGGATACCGGTATCTCGACTTGGCCTTTTTGCCAGGAGGTGTTAAAGGGGATATTGAAGTTCAAGATTACCGATCGCATGCGCGGGATTTGGATACGCGTCGTTTCAAGGATTTGTGTCGCAGACAAAGTTTGTTGTCACTCGATGATTGGATCTTCTTGCCGATTGCGTATTTGTCGATACGAGAAGAACCTGAGTTCTGCAAACAATTAGTCTTATCGTTCATCGGGAAGTTTCTATCGTTGGATGTGGATGCCCGATTAAACGGTATAGAGGCGGAAACGGTGAGGTATGCGCGACGACTTATGAAGCCGTTTACACCAATGGAACTTGCGAGGCATCTGCGGGTGACGGATCGATACGCTCGAATGGTGCTGCGTGGTTTGGTTGAGGGCGAACATTTGGTAGTAGTGGGAGGAAATTTGAGATTTCGGACGTACCAGTTGAATGTTTCCAGTAACTTGAGGAGTTTCGGCGGATAAGGATGGAGGCTACGCATGCGGAACTGAGAGGCGTTATTCGGTAGAAAATCGGTGTTTCTGAAAGCTTGCGGAACTCAGCGACGTTATTGCACGGAATTCAGGGGAAATTGCCAATGATTTGGGCGAATAGCGTTCCTGAGTTCCGTAAGCATTGAGATATTATCAAAATCATTGAAATAAGGTCGCTGAGTTCCTTTACGGTCATCATTGGTGCCGGGGGGAGTGCATCTTGTATGACTCGCTTCACTAGGAGTGGAAGTCTGAACCCTGAACTCTGAACTCTGAACCCTGAACCCTGAACCCTGAGCTCACTTGCTCACGAAGCCGAATCGATGCTAATCGGGGGTTTATCTCTCCCTAGACTAACGACCAAATAAAAAACGCAACCCTTATCAGGTTGCGTTATGTAAAGATAGTATGGATCGTCAGGGGCTCGAACCCTGGACCTGTCGATTAAGAGTCGAATGCTCTACCAACTGAGCTAACGATCCATAAGAAGTAGTTTGGTGGAGCCTAGGGGGATCGAACCCCTGACCTC
>DJTQ01000006.1 GCA_002439285.1 Paenibacillaceae bacterium UBA6304 | reverse complement strand
GCCTACCGGGATCACGATCAACAGCATGGAGGACATCCACTTGGGATAAATCGAGAGCGGATACTGTGCCGCCGTGCGGGCAGCATCCTCCGTAAACGTCTGCAGCTCTCCGATTCGTGTGGTCCAGAAGCCGATCGTAGCCGTCGCAAGACCGATCGCGAACAAGATAACCGCGCCCGTACCAATTATAAACAGGGTAGCAGGCACCGCAGTCCACCCGACCTGTCCGCTTCGCATCATACCGCCGAGCGACCAGCAAAGGATAAATCCGCCCTGCAGCACCTCGCCGAGCATAATCCGGAAATTTTGCGGCATCAGCGCGAGCAGCACCGGCATTGGCCGGGTCAGGAGTTGATCGAACTCGCCGCCGACGAGATATTTCTCCAAATGATGCACCTCATCGGCAAAGGTCCGGTACACCGTTTTGGACAAAGTCATGACCGCGAACAAATAACCGACCTCATAGATGGACCACCCTTGAATCGCGCCGAATTTGTTCAGCACAATCGCGACCATCAGAAACTCGGAAATCTGGATTAGAGCGGCCAACACCGATGCAAGCAAGAAGTTAAACTTATATTGCATCCGGCTTCGGATGCTGGTGCGGATCAACAACCGGTACAAACTCAACCAGGATTTAAGCTTCATCCCCCCTGCACCTCCACTTTCCGCCGCACCACTTTGGTAGCCAGAAGACAGAGAATCGTCAGAAGCGCGCACCAAAGCAAAGTTCCCCATAGCCAAAAAGCGTTGCCATAGCCAAGATAAACAGTTGTGGGCACATATAACAGGTAAGGATACGGAGACATCCAGGCCAGGCTCTCAAGCGGGCCCGGCAGCCATTCGAGCGGAATAAAGAACCCCGCAAGCAGGTTGATCAGCGCGTGATTGCCCCAATAGAGCCATGACGACTCGGTTGTCCATAAGGCACTGACGCCAATAAGATAATTCATACAAATAGATAAGTAAGCAGCACCGGCCAAACCGACAACAGTATGCAAATAAGTAATTCCATGCTCGGGTGCCTGAAGTGAAAAAATAAAAAAGTACAGGAGATAAATCGGAATGGATTTGTAAAGAAACTGGTAGGCGATTTGTCCGCATTCTCTGGCCGCCATATGGCTGAACAGATGAACGGGACGCATCAAATCAAGCGAAATTTGGCCGGTCCTGACGGCTTGCGGAATGCCGAGACCGTTCGAGATGAAGCTGGTAATCCAGAGCGCCGCTTGGGTAAAGGCGATGTAGCCGACCATTCCCTGCGTTCCGTATTCTCCCAAGGGGTGATCCCGGCCCAGGCCGATCCAGATACAGGCATACATGAATCCGAACATGGCACTAGCGAGATTGTGCACCATATGGGCGCCACGATATTGCAGGTTGCGGGCATAGGCTTTGGAAGCCAGCGTGAAATAGAGCATAGACCTAACACCTCCGATAAGCATAATAGACGAGTAAATCCGTCCACTTCAGACAAGGCGATTTTGCAAGAAGGAACCCTATCATACCTTAATATTCCAATCCGGACAAGAGCTTTCTCCGGCCAAAAATAAAAGGAGCGGATATCCGCTCCACAATTAAAGAGAGATCCCGGCCCATTCAAGGGACGGGACTTCCCGATCCATTATTCTGCCGAAACTTGCCCCGTCACGACAGTTCCTTTCTTCGTCAGCTTATAATTCACGATTTCACCGCTCCAGAAATGGAATTTCAAAATGATCTCTCCGTCTTTCACTTCCTTAAAGAATTCAGGCAAAAGCTGAATCTGATCGGTCGCAAACGAAGGAGTGAAGGTGTAGCCGAACTCTTTGTAAGACGTCCAATCCTGCGGACCGGCATTGCCACCGCCGGCATATACCGCTTCCATCGTGGCAAGGCGGTTTCCGTTAAATACGGTAGGAATCGCAAAGGCCTCGGTGGAACCGGAGGCATTGGAGAGTTCCGGGGTTGTATAGACAACGATTTTAAAATTCCAATCCGGACCATAGCTGAAGCGCGCATTCAGAATAGCGTTTTGGCCTAAATGTCCTGCTGCCGTCAGCTTTATGAGCCGGCTGGCCTTAAGGACAAACTGCTCTCCG
The DNA here is from genome assembly GCA_002439285.1 of Paenibacillaceae bacterium UBA6304. Classification (GTDB taxonomy): domain Bacteria; phylum Bacillota; class Bacilli; order Paenibacillales; family Paenibacillaceae; genus Fontibacillus. The sequence goes on along the minus strand of DJTQ01000006.1, from coordinate 11,185 downwards.
TTCATTTCGTAGTCTTCTCCCTGCACCAGCTTTTCGCCGCCCGCGAACAATCCGGTCAACTGATTTCCATTCAGATTCAGTGGGATTAACACATCTTGAATTTCTGCACCTTGCTTCAGATAGACCAGATCGGTTTCGGCAGTTGACGATCGTGCCGTCCATCCAGCTTTCATAATGTTGAATAATTGCTCGTCAGACCACTTAAACGTGGTCCGCCCGAAATGCTGCCCGTTATCCCATAGCATATGGGTGATTTTCTTTTCTTTAAGATAACTGGTCAAAATCTCGAAAAACTTCAGCTTCTCGCCCTGCTCAATGACGCCTGTATTCTTATCGAAGCCGAGCAATCCGTATTCGCCAAGAATGACCGGAATTCCTTTCGAGACCAGCGTGTTATAAACGTTGTCAAAGGTGGTTGTCAAATCATTCAGCGTATCTTTCTCCAGCTTATAATACCCGGCGATGTTCACGCTGAACGGCCAGAAACCGTAAAAATGCACGGTCGCGATCAAATTCTTATCGTTTAGCTTAGTGATCGTGTTATACAGAACCGTCAAATCTTCCTGTTGCGGCGAAGTTTCACGGGTCGGAATCACCAAAGGGCGCTCCGCGTTGAGTCCGCCGGAATTTCTAACGATATGATGGAAAGAGGTGATCAGTTCTTCAAGCATTTCATATTGCTTGGCATGATCCGTAGTCCCGCCATCCGTAAACCGAGGCTCGTTGATCGCTTCAAACATAAGCTTGTTGGAATGGTTCTTAAACCGGTCGGCGATCTGAGTCCAAGCCGATTGATACTTTGCAAGCACCTCGTCATGATTCTTCTCCATATGGCTGATCCATTGCCATGAGTCATGATGAAGGTTAATCATGACGTACAAATCGGTTTCCAAGGCCCAGCCAACAACTTCCTCCACCCGGTCCATATACGCCGGATCAATCGTGTAATTTGGAGCATCTCCCATATGCTGGCCCCAAGTCACCGGAATACGAATACTCTTATAACCTTGAGCCGCAATCTGCTGAATTAATTCCTTCGTGACGCGGGGATTACCCCAGGTCGTCTCGTCGTTTCCTGTAGCATCAAGCGTATTTCCCAGGTTCCAGCCGGGCTGCATCGCTTCAACGTACGACTGAATATTGATTGCACCGCTCTCCTTGGAATCAACCGTAGCCGGCTTCGAATCAGCCAAAGCCACGGACGAAAAGAGGGACACCAACATAGCTACAGCCATAGTCAATGATAAAAAAGGAAGGTAATGCTTTTTACTCATGAACCAATCGCTCCTCTCTCATTTCGTATAATATGTAAGCGTTTTCCTGTATAAGTTATCATAATTTTCCTTTGCAGAATACCATATAAATTTATGGAAAAATCATGCACAAATCAGAGGTTGAAGTTGAAACCACTTGAATTAAATAGTTATTTCAAAAAAAAAAAAAAAGATTGTCGAATTATGGAATTTCAATTATATATAAATAGAACAAGTTGTTCACTGAATATACATAGTTCATCGAAAAACACTTATTTAGGAGGGATTTTTTTCATGGAGTGGTATCTCAAGGTTTTGAAAAATTATGTTGGCTTTCAAGGAAGGGCCCGGCGGACCGAGTATTGGATGTTCGTTCTGTTCAATTTCATCATCGCTATTGTCCTGGCCCTTGTAGAAATGCTGCTGGGTATCGGTAATTTCCTAAGCTATCTTTATTCCCTGGCCATCTTAATCCCTTCCTTAGCGGTGGTATTCCGTAGACTACATGACACGGGAAAGAGCGGATTGTGGATTCTGATCAGTTTGATCCCGGTGGCCGGAGCCATTATCCTGCTGGTATTCATGTGTTTGGATAGCGATGCGGGTACCAACAAATATGGCCCTAATCCAAAATATTAATTTGTCGCGGGAACATTAGGCCTTAAATTCGAATTCGAAACTTTCCCCTCCTTCCAGGCAGGGAAAGTTTCGTTTTTTATTGCCCTATTGGCTCGCTTTCTATTTTTAGATACAATAATTAGTGATTTATAGGACTTGGTAAACAACCGGTAAAATACGAAAGAGGAGCGGTATTCTTCTATGTGGAAAGAATTTAAAGCATTTGCTTTGAAAGGTAATGTGCTGGACCTGGCCATCGGGGTCATTATTGGGGCCGCATTCGGTAAAATCGTCGCTTCCCTAGTGAGCGATATCATCATGCCGTTAGTAGGTCTACTCCTTGGGGGCGTCGATCTTTCAGGCTTGAAATTTACGCTGCGAGACGCCACGCTGAATTACGGAATATTTCTGCAAACCGTCGTCGATTTTCTGATCATTTCCTTCTCCATTTTTCTATTCGTTAAAGGGATGTCCCGATTCAAACGCAAAGAGGAAGAAGTCAAACCGGAACAAGCCCCCCTTCCTTCGAACGAAGAACTGCTGTTGGCCGAAATCAGGGATTTACTCAAGCATAATCAAAGCATGAGACGAGACTCGCAGAATGACTAACATTAATATAGTAAATTTATTAGTGCAGAGAGTCCTTCTTCTTCGGAAGAAGGACTCTTTTCCTTTTATATAATTCTATTAGAAATTTTTTACTGTAAAATATAGAAAATAATAGATTTACATGGTATATTATGGATAGGACGAAGGTGAATACATCCATATGTCCAACAACGGCACGTCCCCTACTTTATCGAAAGTGAGGTGAACGGGCTATTTTTTTGTGTGCAGCCGATAGTCGTTTGTTTAGTAGAATCACTCTAAGAGAGGATGAAATCTGCTATGGGCAAATGGTTCAGGAAAAGTAGTGCACTGTCATTCAGTTTTTTGTTAGCGCTTACAAGTTACTCCGGCTGGTCATTTCTTCCTGGCAAAGCAAGCGCAGCCGCTTCCGAATTATGCCGAGGCGCTGCAAAAATCGATCTATTTCTATGAAACGCAACGGTCCGGAGAGCTTCCTGATAACAATCGCGTGGAATGGCGCGGAGACTCGGGAATGCAGGACGGTGCGGATGTAGGGCAAGATTTAACCGGCGGGTGGTACGATGCCGGGGACCACGTCAAGTTTGGATTCCCGATGGCTTCTACTACAACCCTATTGGCGTGGTCGGTATATGAATATCGTGAAGGCTATGAACAGTCCGGCCAACTGGACGAAGTATTGGACAATATTCGCTGGGCAACAGATTATTTCATAAAGGCGCATACCGCTCCGAATGAATTTTGGGGACAAGTCGGCAACGGAACGGCGGATCACAATTGGTGGGGGCCGGCCGAAGTCATGCCGATGACGCGTCCTGCTTACAAAATCGACGCCGCCCATCCCGGTTCTGATCTGGCCGGTGAGACGGCTGCCGCGCTTGGCGCCGCTTCGATCATTTTTAAAGAAACCGATCCCTCCTATTCGGCCCAATTACTCCAACACGCCAAAGAGCTGTACAATTTTGCTGATCAGTATCGCGGCAAATATTCGGACAGCATCACGGACGCCCAGCAATTTTATAACTCATGGAGCGGATACGCCGATGAGCTGAGTTGGGGGGCAGTTTGGCTTTACCTCGCTACCCAGGATCAGAATTATCTGGACAAAGCGATCGCTGCCAGCGATCTGTGGGGAACCAATCAGCAGGGGCAATGGGATTATAAGTGGACTCATGCCTGGGATGATAAGCATTATGGAGCCCAGCTTTTACTGGCCCGCATCACCGGAGACCCCCGTTACGTTCAATCCACCGAACGGAATATGGAGTTCTGGACGACCGGCGTTAGCGGCACTGGCGAAAAGATAACGTACACCCCCGGCGGCCTGGCCCATCTCGATCAATGGGGCGCCCTGCGGTATTCCGCCAATCAGGCATTTTTGGCCTTTGTGTATTCCGATTGGGTGAGCGATGCCACGAAGAAAATAAACGCGCGTTCATTCGCGGAACAGCAGATCTTGTACATGCTGGGCGACAATCCGCGGAACAGCAGTTACGTAGTCGGATTCGGAGATAATTCGCCGCAGCATCCACATCACCGCACATCTCACGGCTCATGGGCCGACAGCCAGTCCGTACCGGCAAATCACCGGCATGTGCTGTATGGAGCGCTTGTCGGCGGACCTTCGAAGACGGACGCCTACACCGACTCGATCGGAGATTATGTGTCCAACGAAGTTGCGACGGACTATAATGCTGGATTTACTGGCGCCCTGGCCAAAATGATGCTTCTGCACGGCGTCGGCCAGCAGCCCCTCTCCTCTTTCCCTGCGCCGGAAACTCGCGAGGACGAAATGTTCGTCGAGGCATCGGTCAATGCCAGCGGCAGCAACTTCATCGAGATCCGGGCTCTGCTGAACAACCGCTCTGGCTGGCCTGCACGCTCCAGCGAGAACATGTCGTTCAACTATTATCTCGATCTAAGCGAAGCGGTAGCAGCCGGGTATGGTCCGGAAGACATTACGGTGACCGCAGGTGGCTACAACCAGGGAGCTACCGTCTCCCAGTTGCAGCCACACGACGAAGCGAACAACATCTACTATACGACCGTGGATTTCAGCGGAACCCGTATCTATCCGGGCGGTCAGTCAGCCTATCGTAAAGAAGTGCAATTCCGCATAGCGGGTCCGTTGAACACAAGTTTCTGGGATAACCGCAACGACTTTTCGTATCAGGGAATCGGAACGAACAGCGCCGGACCGGCAAAAAGTGCAAATATTCCAGTGTTTGATGCCGGCGTGCGGGTATTCGGCGAAATGCCGACCGGAGGCGGAAATCCGGGAGAACCCAAAGTTCCGGCAGCGCCTAAAGGAGTAAAAGCGACACCGGGCAGCGGAACAGTAAACTTGTCCTGGAATGCGGTATCGGGAGCGGACGATTACGTGATTCAACGTTCGGAAGCGAGCGGAGGTCCCTATACTTCCGTAGGCAACGTGACCGGCACCTCGTTCGGCGATAACGGACTGAGTAACGGAACAACCTATTTCTACGTCATTACGGCGAGAAATCAGGTCGGAAGCAGCCTTCCTTCCGCTCAAGTCAGCGCGACGCCGCGAGAAGTCCCCATCCCTACGGAAGGGGACCTAAAGGTTCAATATCGCACTAATGATACCAACGCTGAAGATAATCAAATCCGGGCCCAGTTCAAGATCATCAACACCGGAGACGAAGACATTTTGCTCAGCAATGTGAAGCTGCGCTATTATTACACGATTGACGGAGACAAAGCGCAAGAGTTCCATTGCGATTACGCAGCCGTAGGCAGCGGCAACGTCAGCGGCGCTTTCGTCAAGGTGGACCCTGCGGTCACCGGCGGTGATTACTATATCGAAATCTCCTTCGGCGCCGGAGCGGGAAGCCTCGCACCAGGAGCCGACACTGGAGAAATTCAGGTCCGTATCAATAAAAGCGACTGGAGTAATTATGCGGAAGCGGACGATTTCTCTTACGATTCGACCAAATCGGCATACGCCGACTGGGAACGCGTTCCTGTCTACCTAAACGGCAGCCTGGCTTGGGGACTTGAGCCTTAATCATTAATCATCGCAATGAAGGCCCGGCGGATAAATCCGCCGGGCTTTTGTTCCTGAATAATCACGTTTGACCTTATTAGGTTATTCGATTATTATCTAATTAAATAGTTATCTAATTTTAGTAGCGCAAGGAGGATTTATACTTATGAACCGGGAGCTTAACGCAAACCAGGAAATAAAAAAGCAAACCTCGGAGTCGAAACAACAAGCATTGCAAAATAGTGTTATCCGTAACTTTTTTACTGCGGAGGGTAAGCTGAAGCATCTTCCTGCCCAATACAAGAAAAAGCTGATCGTTCTGCATCACCTTGTCACGGGGCTGGAATCGGAACGGACTTATACGGAAAAAGAAATTAACGAATACATCAAATCGTTCCACGAGGATTATGCCACCATCCGCAGAGAGTTTATCATTCACGGACTCATGAACCGGAAGCTCGAAATTTATGAATTGAATCCCAAGGAACAGTGGAACCGGTGGGACGATTTGATCTAACATTGCCTTTCTTCGCAGCGTTCTCTTCCCTTCTCTCCGGCATGAACGTTTTTTCCGGGACAGAATGGGTATAAAACTAAGGTAATGCAAACAAACTTTACCATGAGAACAGCCACGAAAAAAGGGGGATTCCCTCATGAAACTGACCCAGGAACAGCGGATCCAGTTGCACGAGTTTAACAATTTAACCAAATCGCTTAGCTTTAATATGTATGATATTTGCTACACGCGCACCAAAGAAGAGCGTGAAGCCTATATCGCTTATATTGACGAACAGTATAATTCCGACCGGCTGACAAAAATCCTGACTACCGTCGCAGAAATTATCGGAGCCCATGTCCTTAATGTCGCGAAGCAGGATTACGTTCCGCAAGGGGCTAGCGTAACCGTGCTTGTGTCAGAGGGGCCGGTGGTGGAAGTGCCTAATGAATCGTTCGAGGAGTCGCCAGGGCCGCTCCCGGACAATGTGGTTATCCAGTTGGACAAAAGCCATATTACGGTCCATACGTATCCGGAATACGATCCTAATGAGGGAATTTGCACATTCCGGGCGGATATCGATGTCTCGACTTGCGGTGAAATTTCACCGCTCAAAGCGCTGAATTATTTAATTCACTCTTTTGATACCGATATCATGACGATTGATTATAGGGTCAGGGGCTTCACACGCGATATTAACGGCCAGAAGCTGTTTATCGACCATGATATCAGTTCGATCCAGAACTATATCCCCGACGAGGTGCTGGAACAGTATCAGATGATTGATGTCAATGTGTACCAAGAGCATATTTTTCATACTAAGTGCAAGCTGAAGGAATTCGATCTGAACAACTACCTGTTCGGCTATACCAAGGATAGTCTTAGTCCCCAGGAACAACAGGATATAACGGAGCGTCTGACGATTGAAATGGATGAAATATTCTACGGTAAAAATATCATTTGACCGGCCAACAGCCGGTCTTTTTTATGAATTTTCTTGCTTGTGCAGCTGTGTTGATTTTTTTGACATCGTCATTTGTCAATGCGCAATGATATGATTGCATGCTTGGCAATATGATAAATCTCTTATCTCTTGGAAAATCCTTCTTGTATAATTTGGAAAATGGGGATTGCACAGGAGGTACGATATGAGTGTATTAATTGCTTATGCCAGTAAGTACGGCTGTACTGCGAAATGCGCGTCTATACTTGAATCTCAGTTGACGGGCCCGGTAAGAACCATTAATTTGCATCATGATCCCCTTCCCGACCTCGCAGCTTTTGAGAAGATTATTATCGGCGGATCAATTTACTATGGACAACTGCAAAAGCCTTGCATCAAGCTATTCCAGGAACATCTAAAGACGCTCATGCAAAAAAAAGTCGGGGTATTCATTTGCTGCGGGTCCCCGGAACAATCAGACGCATTTGTATCCCGTGCGCTACCGTCCGAATTACGGGATTCCTCAGTAAAAATTTCATGTTTCGGTGGGGAATTGAAACCGGAAGTCATGAGCTGGTGGGACCGGTTCGTTACATCCATGATCGCAAAGTCCGCTGCCAAAAAGAACGCACCTCCCTCAACCATCCTGCAAGAGGCTATACTTGACTTTTCCGCTGCAATGAATAAGGTCTATTAAAATCAAAAAGGCTGCCGCATTCCTAAGAAATCTTAAGAATGCGGCAGCCTGTTCAATATTGGCCTTATTTTTGATTTTGACTCAGAATCATATCGGTAAGAATATCAACTTGTTTCTCCAAGTTCAGGCCGTCAACCATCCAGAATTGCTTCATATCAAGCATGTACACGTGGTTGTTCTTAACCGCAGGGAGGTTCTTCCACACTGCGCCGTTCATGACTTCTTTAGCCCGTTCCGCTCCGCCGTCCGGTTCATAGACGGTAACAAACATGTGGTCGGCCGCATAATCGCCGAGTACTTCAAGAGAAATATCACTTCCGGTTCCAGGGAACACCTCGGATTCGATCTTAGGCAGCGGCTTCAAGCCGAACATTTTATACAAATTATATCCGGCATCTCTGGTCGTTGGCCATACCCAGAAGTTCTTGGCCCAAATGGAATACGTTCCGATTGTTTCATCCGGTCCGATAACTTCTTGCAATTTCAACTTAGCTTCTTCCGCTTTCTTTTGATAACGGGTGATGAATTCTTCCGCTTCTTTGTCGCGGCCCAGCAGGTCCCCCATCGTTCTCACTTCGTCAAGCGGATCGATGCCTTCCCATCCAGTAGTTGCAAGCGTTACGGTTGTTGTGATTTTCTTCAATTGCTCAACAATATCAGCAGGTGTATAAGAAGGTACAATGATGAGGTCCGGATTTAGTTCCAGCACCTTCTCAACGGAAATGTCTCCAACATTCTCTACGCCCTCCAGCTCTTTCTCCAACAGCACGGAATTTTCCAGCGCAATTGAACCTGCACCTACCGGTTTAACGCCAAGTGCCAGCAAATCACCCAAATGAGTAATCGATACAATCCGCTGCGGGTTCGTCGGAACTTCAATTTCCCCTTTCAGATCTTTAAAGGTTTTGGTCTTCGGCTCTTCTGTATTCGAGGCTTGATTGCCTGAATTTTGATTAGTTTGGTTCGATGTTGTATCGCCTGTATTTCCAGCGTTATTGCCGCCATTTTGCCCTCCACACGCGGAAAGAACGATGGACAGTACCAATATCGCTGTCAAAGATAACAAGCTGTGTTTCATATGACGCATGATTGACCCTCCGTTTTCATTGATAATGATTATCATTTTCTTTATGATTTCATATTATATCAGGATCACTCTCTTTGTCTACAAAAAAAGATGGACTCTTCACCTTTCGGTGAAGAAATCCATCTTGTGGGTTTATGACTTGATTAAGGACGCTCGATTGTAATCCAGCCCTCTTCGTCAACGCTGACCGTGGCTCCAAGGGATTGCGCAATGAAACGTAATGGCACATACATGGTTCCATCCTCATTAACAAACACAGGTTGCGGCAACATGACCGTTTGGCCGTTAATGGAAGCTTGGTTGGAGCCTTTTGTTACGACGATTTTCGCACCCGTTATATCGTCGGTAATAACGATTTGATTGGAGCCTGGCGTCCACTTAACCTCGGCATCCAGTTCCTCCGACAAATAGCGGAGCGGTACGAAGGAGGTATTCTTTTTGGAGATTACCTCATAATAGTCGTTATATGGATCAAGCACCATATACTTATAAGAAATTTGCATTTCGTCTTTCAGGAATTTGTGTAAAGGCGAATCAGCTTCAAAATTGCCCAAGATTTGCCCGGGAGTCAACGTCTCATCCATAACGTCAATTACTCCGGCCGAGGTGTCCACTTTATCCGCGGTCACCGTGCCGCCCACATTCCAGATATCGCTTGCCACTTTAACCTTGATGGCTTGGATCGGAAGATCTTCCGAAGCCGGCAGAGCCACGGACAGCTCCAGATTTTGCTTGCGGATGTTGAGCTTGCTGTCAAAGCCAAGATCCATTTTCAAGAAGGTATCCTTACCCAATACCGTTGCGAGTTCCGGAGTGTCGGTCAACAAATCTGCCACTTGCTGATCGTAATCGGCCAAGAATTTGTTTAGTTCTTCCTGAACGGCAGCCGTTAACGCCGCCACCGTCACCGCTTTGGATTCAGGCAGAGCATTCAAGTCATCGGAATCGATGAAGTCGCTGTCCGTTTCATAACTCATCAACGGATAGAACACGTCGTAAAATGTACCAATCAAATCTTTAATGCCTTGTTCATCCTTTACGGCACTCGTAAGGAATGGTTTGACCAGGCCGAGTAGTTCGTCTCCCTTTACTTCAACCTGCAGGTTGGTGAGATTCACCGATTCCCCGTTTATCTTGTCGCTAACCTGCTTCACCGAGATCTTGCTCGGATTCGGCAAATGCTTCAGGAAAAACTCGGTTGCCCGAACCGACATTTGCTGGGTCTGTTCCGTGTAAGCAACCATATCCGGCAAACCTGCAGCTGCGGAATCAAGCGATATGTATATCGGCTGCTTGGCTCCTTCTACCTCGATTGCCAAGCCTTTTTCATCTATCGATAATTGGAAAGGAAGGTTTTTGCCGTCGAATCCGACCGTCCCTTTCAGCGAGGCCGTGCTGGCATCCTGCGTTTTGGCGCTATCCACTTTCAGCGAGAAGGAATTGATCAAATCTATGACTTTCTTGTCCTCTGCAGAGATCGTTCCCGCTGCCGGTACAACCTCAACCGACATCGTTTGGCTCGATTCGCTCGATACCGGTGTAACGCTTTGCAAGAGTGCCTTGTTGATATCAAAACCTGCAACCGCTTGGCAACCGGCAAGCACTACCAGCAGCAGCACTAGCGGAAGCGCCAGCCATTTGGTTTTAATTTTCTTCATCCGTTTCTTTCCCCCTTCATATAATATCTTCCATTATCATCCACAGGTTTACGGTTGTAAATAGACAAATAGGTGGATTTAAACCTATCCAACATTTCCATAGGATCAAATAATAGAGCTATGATATAGATTTTCACGAGGATTGCGTTAATAATATAATGAAAGATCTTATTAAGCTGATGGATCCCAAATATATCAAAATACGAGACTATGCCCGAGCATCGCCTGCTGAACCATGATCTTTATCCCGAAAAAGTAGATAATGGTTAATTGACGGTGTAGTTGAATTGGGAAAGGAGTGCGCTCATGAAACCGAAAGTGTTTATTGCCAGAAAAGTCCCACCGGAAGTTGAAGCCTATCTCGGAGAACACTGCCGTTACAGCAAATGGGACCAGCCAAATCCCATTCCTCGCGAACGGCTGCTTGAAAGCCTGGAAGATGTCGAAGGACTCCTTACTTCAGGCGGCAAAATCGACGCAGAACTGTTGGAACACGCCCCTCATTTGCGGGCGGTTAGTACGATCAGCGTTGGCTACAACAATTTCGGTCTTGAAGCTATGAAAGCCCGGGGGATCATCGGTATGAATACACCTGGGGTGCTGAATGAAACCGTGGCTGATTTGATTTTGGCACTCATGTTGGCCACAGCCCGCCGGGTCGCGGAACTGGACAAGTATGTTAAGGACGGCCTCTGGAAACGGGGCGATGACGAAATCTTCTTCGGGTTGGATATCCATCACAAAAAGCTCGGCATTATCGGGATAGGCGGCATCGGCGAGGCGGTCCGCCCCAGGGGCAAAATTTGGATCGGGAAGGCGGTAAACTACCAAAACC
>DJTQ01000343.1 GCA_002439285.1 Paenibacillaceae bacterium UBA6304 | reverse complement strand
ACGATCCATCTTGATCCTGACATGGAAGCCGGGGAGAGGGCGGAAATGCTGGCCAAGATCCACCGGAAGGCCAATGAAGTGATGGAAATGATCCGGCAATTTTTTGATCTGGCGAAGCTGGAGTCGGGAGATCAGCCCTTGCCGCTGACCCGGGTTCATTTGAATGAAGTTTGCCGGAGGAATATTCTGGCCTTCTACGAGGTGCTGACAAGCAGAGGGATCGAGGTGGACATTCGGATTCCGGAGGAACCGGTTTACGCCTATGCCAATGAAGGAGCCATGGACCGGATTCTGCACAATCTGATTTCTAACGCGGTCCGTTACGGCAGCGACGGTAATATCATAGGGCTGACGCTGAGACAGGATTCAAACGAAGTATGCGTGGACGTCTGGGACCGGGGAAAAGGAATTGCGGATATCCATCAGGCCCGGGTGTTTGAACGGCTATATACGTTAGAGGACTCCCGCAACAAATTTTATCAGGGGAGCGGACTCGGGCTGACGATCACCCGCCGGCTTGCGCAAAATATGGGCGGAGACATTCGCTTGTACAGCAAGCCGTATGAGAAGACTATTTTTACCGTCAAGCTGAAGCCGTTCAGGTATTAGCGATTTGTGCCATTCCTCCGACGAATAACCTGCATCCATTCATTCGTTCGTTATATTTATCGTTTCGCTTGTCATGCTTACGCCATCGCTGCCTAAGGCTTGAATGTAGATATGGTGATGCAATGAAATTCCGCCGGTGTTCCAGTGTAAATTCCACCCGTCGCTTTCTTGGGCATCATAGCCGAGGAGGGTTCTCTCTCTCCAGGTATCCGTGCCGGTCGGAATCAGCCAAAAAAGAACGGTATCCGTATTTTGCGCTTGGACGGATATCATCAAATCGGTACTTTCGTTCGGGACGACAAACCAACCGTTCTTTTCGGGGAGATTGGTTTCGACCTTTACGATGGCGGGTTTATCTTGATGGTTCTGGATGGTTTCTTTGGCGGGATCAGAACATGAGGTCAAAAAGAATAGCATGGCAAGAAGCAGGGAGTGTCCTCTTTTTATCATTTCGCTGTGGCTCCTTTGTTCATAATGATTAGGTAGTCATTACTTATTATATAATGAACGGTAGGGTATAAACGAAAAACGCCAAACCCGTTTTGTTTGGCGTTTTTCGTTTGTTTTCGGGGGTAAAATAGACGGCAAACCGGGAACTTAAGAATTAAGTAAGATTTGATTAATAATTACGACCATATCGGCATTTACAATAAAACTATGAAGAAACGGAAACAAACCATAGGCAAAGGAGCGGAGCGAAAATGAGCTCGATTCTAAGAACGACGCAATTGACGAAAGTATTTCAAGGGAAAGAAGTGGTCTCCCATGTCAATATGAACATTAAGCAGGGGGAAATTTACGGTTTTTTGGGACCCAATGGTGCCGGTAAAACAACGGTGATGAAAATGCTGACGAATTTGGTGAAGCCGACGGGCGGCGAAATTGAGATTTTCGGAGAGAAGCTGACGCCGAAGTCTTATCATCTGCTGGGACGGATGGGGACGATCATTGAGGTTCCGGTTTTTTATGACAGACTGAAAGCCAGAGAGAACCTGGAGCTGCACTGCGAGTATATGGGTTACTACAATAAGAAATCGATCGACGATGCTTTAGAACTGGTGAATTTAACGAATATCGATAACAAACCGGTGAAGGACTTCTCGCTGGGGATGAAGCAGCGGCTGGGAATCGCTAGAGCGATTATTACCAAGCCCGAGTTATTGATTCTCGATGAGCCCATCAATGGACTTGATCCCGTAGGTATCAAGGAAATCCGCGATTTGTTCAAAATGCTGTCCAAGGAATATGGCATCACGCTGCTGGTATCCAGCCACATCTTGGGGGAAATGGAGCAGATGGCCGATACGATCGGCGTCATCAATCACGGGCGTTTAATGGAAGAGGTTCCGATGGACCGGGTACGGGAGCGGAATACCGAATATATCGAGCTGGTCGTGAGCGATAGCAAGAAGGCGGCCTTCCTGTTGGCGGATCAGTTGAATTTGGCCAACTTCAAAGTCATCGACGAGCATACACTCCGCGTATATGATGTTCGGGCCGCACAGAACGAGATGACCAAGGTCCTGGTCATGAATGATGTCATGATCGAGTCGATTCACAAGAAGAACAGTTCTCTGGAGGACTATTTCTTATCGCTATTGAATGGAGGCGGGCTCAGTGCTTAATTTAATGAAGCTGGAATTGAAGAAGTATAAGATTGGCGGTAATATTCGGGGCGGGTTTATTGCAATATTCCTGATCATGTTCTTTGTGATCGTTCTAAATTATGATCGAACGGAGGAGGTGCCGTTCTCCGGTTACGATGAAGTATTTGTGTTTATCAATTCACTCACATCCATCACGTTTACCATATTCGCGTCCGTACTTTTGGCCAAATACATTATTGATGAATATAAAAGCGGCTCCATCACGGTGCTGTTCATGTATCCGCTGGAACGGAAAAAACTGCTCACTGCCAAAATCGCTGTTGTCTTCCTGTTTACGTTCCTTTTCGGAATCATTTCCCCCGTAGTGGCTTTCTCCGGCTTCTATTTGTATAACCAATATGCACACTTTATTACGAGTGAACTGGAGGCCACATTGCTGCTGCAACAGGGCATCGGCATTCTCGTGAATTCGGCCATGGTCAGTTGCATCAGCCTGGTTTCACTCTATTTCGGGATGCGTAAGCACTCGGTCCCCGCTACGATCGTGTCGGCGATTATCATTGGAGCTATTTTGAATTCGACTAGTGGAAACGACTTTACACTGAATTCGATAATTATTATTCCTGCTACGTTCGCTGTGATTGGTATCCTGGTCGCGTATTTATCGATTAGGAACGTAGAGAATAAGGATGTTGTGTAACGAATAAGCAGCATTGTTGCACTAAATAGGAAGCCCCAGACTCGGCATAAACTGCCGGTTTGGGGCTTTTCGCATGATCTGGGCAATGATCAAGAAGACTGGCTGATCCTCTTATATTCGTTCGGCGTTACTCCAACGATTCGCTTGAACAGCTTATTGAAGTAAGCCGGATCGGGATATCCGACCTCGCTGCCGACTTCATGTATTTTTAGCTCCGCGGATTGCATCAGAAGCTGTTTCGCCTTGCGGATCCGGATCTCGATCAGATAGTCGGTGATGGTCAGGCCGGTTTCATGCTTGAACAGCTTGCTGAGATAGCTTGGCGTTAAATATACCATGCTGGCCAGATGGCCCAGCTCTGCCGGCTGGTCGTAATGTTCGGCGATCCACTTCTTGACGATTTCTACGGATTTGCCTCCCTGGGCGAGCCGGCCTTCGCGGATTTGCTGCAGTCCCTGGGCGAACTCTTCCGTAAAGCTACCTTTCAGTTCATGGAACTTCAAGCAGGTCAGCAGATATTCCACCAGTTGCAAAGGGAGGCCAGACCCGATGATTTTGCCCCATTCCGGAAGTTCGGCACCTGCGGTTTCAAACGCGAGCCGGCATAACTGAAGGACGGAAGCGCGCGAAGCCCTAGCCAGTTCCAGTTCGTGAAACTGCAGTTCCAGGTTTCTTAGTGCTTGCGGTATGTTTAACACTTGCACGGCCTGAATCAGCGCTTCCCGGTTCCGGGCGAATAGCTCGGTAGTGTCGGGTTCCTGTTCGTAAACCGGGGTGAAACAACAATAGCTCCAGGACTCCCGCTCATACATACCGCGATCACAAGCGGTTATAGCTTCGCGATGCGCTCTGCCGAGTTCGGCCGGATGCCTGTAACACTGGCTCGACCCCGTCATCACCATGCCCGGGTGGGGAAATTTTCGCAGCGAGGCCGCCAACTGTCCCAAATCCGCAGCATCCGGCGGCTCCATATAGTAGCTGACCAGGGTGATGTCACGTTCGCCGGTATCCACGGTATCAAACCGGCAAGGAGGCTGCCGCCGGAGCAGGGCGATACTGGAACGAAGCGCCTCCATATCACTGCCCTTGAGGACGGTTACCGAGAAGTAAGGCAAAGGCAAGATTAGTTCGGGAAGCCGATCACATAGCGACGGATCGCTTTTCAAGTAAGACAGGAGGAGGCCGGAACGCAATTGCTGCTCTTTTCCCAGGGTAAGTTCCTTTTCTTCATCTAAATGATACAGCAGGCCGAACAGCTGCTTTTTGTTGATCGGTTTTAGTAAATAATCCACCGCCGAGTACCTTAGGGCTTGCCGTGCATACTCGAAATCGGTAAATCCGCTCATGATGATGCAGCGGATCTCGGGCCGAACGCGTTTCAGTTCCTGGATCAGTTCCAAGCCGTCAACCAAAGGCATCCGGATATCGGTAATGACTGCGTCAAATTCCGAGACTCCGGCGAAGTCTAGCGCTTCTTGTCCGTTAGAGAAAGAACCGGTGATGAGAAACCGGTCGCTCTCTTTGCCGATCATCTTGGCCAATCCTTCGCGGATGGATGATTCGTCGTCGACAATTACGATCCGCAGCATAGCCTATTCCTCCTTTATACATATCTGTCCCGCTCTGACAGTTACATTTCGTCCGCCCTTAACAAGCCGGAAATCCGCAGGGTGACTATCGTTCCTTCCCCAAGCTTGCTATCCACGACAAGGCTGGAGCTCTCTCCATAATGCAGACGTACGCGTTCATTTACATTGCGCAAACCGATGCCGAACTTATCTGTCTTTCCATCCTTTAGGCTTTGGTTGAGAGAAGCCAGTCTTTCCTCGCTCATCCCGATTCCGTCATCCTGGATGGAGAAGATGACGTCGTCCCGTTCACTCGATGCCGTAATCGTAATAGTCCCCGGCTCCGCTTGCTTCTCCAGCCCATGAAAAATAGCATTCTCCACAATCGGCTGGAACACCAGTTTAATGATCGGCAAAGCGTGATACATTTCAGGAACCGCGAGGGAGTAGCTGATTTTATCCGGAAACCTCAATTGAAGCAGTTGAAGATAATTTTCCACATGCTGCAGTTCCTTCTCTACGGTCACGATCTCATCGCTGCGGGTAATGCTGTAGCGAAGCAGCAGTCCGAGCAGATAGGTCAGCTCTGCGACGCGGTCGTCATCATTCAGCTCGGCCAGCATGCGGATCGATTCAAGCGTGTTGTATATGAAATGCGGATTGATCTGATTTTGCAGAGCCAGCATATCCGCTTTTTGTTTGCTTTGTTCCGTTTCATACACTTCCTGCAGCAGATCGCGGACCCGGCCGATCATCCGGTTAAAGTGACTGCCGAGCATACCGATCTCATCGTTATACTTGACGTTCACCCGGACATCC
This sequence comes from Paenibacillaceae bacterium UBA6304, assembly GCA_002439285.1. Lineage (GTDB taxonomy): Bacteria > Bacillota > Bacilli > Paenibacillales > Paenibacillaceae > Fontibacillus. The sequence continues at coordinate 9,664 of DJTQ01000343.1, read as the reverse complement.
AGCTTGCCGCGCTGCACCTGCTTCATTAACTGGACTGTCCGCTTCAACGGCTTGGTGAGCGCATAGGAGAAAAACATCGCTACGATCAATGCAAAGGCAAGGATCGACAACGTCATGAACATCATGGCATTGCGGCTTTGTTTCATCGGCGCGAGCAGTTCCTTGAGCGGGATGTAGACGAGTGTCTTCCAACCCGTGCTCTCGGATACGGAATAGACCGCCATATAAGGCTCACCGCCGATGTCCAGCCGGAAGTTTCCCCGCAGCGCTGTTGCTTGAGCGAGCAGAGGGCTACCGCTTAAATCTTTGCCAAGCTCGGCCGGGTCACGATTGTAGACGACCTTTCCTTGTTCGTCCACGATCAGCGTGTCGCCATGCGTCACCGTATTTAGGGGCTGAATGATTCCCTCGAACAGCCGGATGTCGACGTCGAACACGATCATCCCGATGTCTTTGAGTGTGCTGACCGATTGGATGGAGCGCATCACGGTAAATACTTGCCGCTGTTCTGAGCCGTTGGCATGAATCGGATGCGTTCCGGTCAGGACCGGGGCGGAGCCGGCTTGCTCGGTCCGCGTTTTCCACTCCGCCAGGCGCTCGTAAGGATACAATTCATTGAGTTCAGGCTTGTTATAATAAAAGATTGCATCATAATGGTCGGTCATGTAAACGGCGGAGATTTCCTCCTTGGTGTTCGTCAGATACATGAGAAACATATTGACGGACGAGTTCTTATCCCAATCCGTCCCCTGTTGGTCGAGATATTTTTGCACATCCTTGTTATACAGGGGCAGTATGGTATACCGCTTCAGATCCGCAATATACCTGTCGACTTTATCCATCGCATTATCTGTCATCTGGCCCGCCGATGCCGTCGTGCTGGCAAGCACGGAGTCGGTGTTGGAGCGGTAGGAAGCGTAACTGACATAAGTGATCGGCAGCGTAATTAAAAAGACGAAGATGACCACCAACTTTTTCTGCATCGACAGATTGGCGAAGAACATCCAGGATTTCAGGAATAGATTACGGATCAGCTTGATCAAAAGAGCCCCTCGTCCTTTCGGAAAGTTTCTCCTATTTTACCGCACCGCTCGCAACTCCTTCAAAGATATATTTTTGGAGGAAGAAATACAGCACTACGGTCGGCAGCAAAATGAGCAGGATCGCCGCACTGATAAGGTTCCAGTTAGCGATGTTGATACCCTGAAAACGCATCAGGACGGTCGTTACGACCCCCAGGCTTTGCTTCGGCATGTAAAGATAAGGGGTGTACATGTCATTGTAAATGCTGATCGATTTCAAAATAATCAATGTCGCCGTCGCCGGGGTCAGCAGCGGAAAGATGATCGACCGGTAAATCCGGAAGAGCGATGCGCCTTCCACCATAGCATTCTCATCGAGGTCCACCGGGATGTTACGGATGAACTGCAAGTAAAGGATGATCTGGATGACATCGGCCCCGATATACAGAATGATAGGAGCGCCCAGCGTATTGTAGAGGCCCAGTGATTTGATGATGCCGAAGGTAGCTACCTGGGTTGTGATGCTGGGAATGACGGTAGCGAACAGATACAGCCCGAACACCGCCTTTTTCATCCGGAAATTGAATCGGCCCAACACATAAGCTACCATCGTGCCAAACAGAATATTGAATACAAGCGCAATGCAGATGATAATCAAGGTATTGCCAAACCCGCTCAAGAGACCGCCTCGTTCGAAAACGACTTTGAAATTTTCAAAGTTGAAAAAGCTCTTTGGCAGAGCCATGGTGCTGGCGGTATTGAATTCCTCGTCCGCTTTGAAAGAGTTCACAATGACTACATAAGGAGGAAACAGGACGACGAATACGCCAATCAGTAAAGTAAAGTATTTTATCGCGTCCGCTAACGTGAATTTTTTTGCGTTCATTTGTTGTTTCCTCCTCTGCTAAGCACGAATTGCTGAACTCCTACTACCGCAACGACAAAGAACAGTAAGATGATGCTCATCGCGGATGCAAGACCGTAATTGTTAAAGGCGAATGCGGTTTCAACTACGCGCTGTACATAGGTTTGGCTGGCCCCTGCTGGTCCCCCTTTGGTCAGAACGAACGGCAGGTCGAAGACTTCGAGCGCTCCCGTAACGGTCAGGAACAGGTTCAACTGGATGACCGGTTTCATATTAGGCAAGGTAATGCGCCAAAAGGTTTGCCAGGCATTCGCGCCGTCGATTTTTGAAGCCTCGTAAATATCCTTCGGAATAGCCTGCAGGGATGCAATATAAATGACCATGTTATAGCCCATGAACCGCCATAGGCCCGTCGAGGCAAGGGAGTAGTTGACGAGACCGGAGGTACCGAGCCAACTGGTCTCGCTCAGTTTGGTCAATCCAATGCTGTTCAGGAATAGGTTCAGCGAGCCCTGCGTGGTATCGAACACATAGCCGAACATAAAGGCTACCGCGACAGCATTCATAATATAGGGCAGGAACAGGAGCAGCCGGAAGCCGTTTCTACCCCGTAGTTTGCCGTTCAGAATAACAGCGAAGTAGATCGCTACGACGTTCTGAATCAGTCCCATGACAAAGTAGGCGAAGTTATGCGTAAAGACCCCGAAAATATCGGGATTCGAGAAGACTTCTTTATAATTTGCCAGCCCAACCCATGGTTTCTCGGGGCTGTAGCCGTCCCAATCCGTGAAGCTGAAGAAGACCAGCTTGGCGGCAGGGTAATAGGTGAAGAGCAGCAACAGAGCTACCGGTATGAGCAGGAATGTAAAAATGATGATATTTTTTTGTCTATTGTAGGTCATAGTCCTGAACATTCCTTAAATCCCTTCTTTCCGCGTCCGAGGTTTGAAAGCAAAATGGATTATCGCAAACGATAACCCATTTTGCTTACTGAGCTGATTAATAACCGAGTTCTTTTTTCGCGTTGGCCCATGCTTTGTTCCATTTGTCGAGGACCTTTTGCGGATCTTTGGCAAGTACAAATTCCTGTGCGATTGCCGGCAAGTCGATTTGCGCTTTGTTCGAGATTTCGATAACCTTCGGATCATCGGCTACGCCTTCCTGCATTTCGACGCCCGTAGCTTGGAATTCAGCCAGTTGAGACAGTTTGGAGTCCCGGCCTTGCAGCGGGGAAATAAAGCCTGCGAAATCTTCATAACCGGATTCTTCGATCATCCAGGTCAAGAACGCTTTGGTTGCTTCCAGGTTTTTGCTGTCTTTATTCACCGCATAGAAGAAATCAGGGTTAAACGGTGCGCGAATCGTGCCGGAATTATCATAAGGAAGCGGGAAGAAGCCGATGTTGTCGGATTCGGCACCTACGCCGATGACTTGGTTGATAACCCAGTTGCCAAGGAAGTACATGGCCATTTTACCGCTGGCGATATCCTTTTTGGATTGCTCCCAGTTGGTGGAATTGATGTCTTTTTCCAAATAGTCTTTATCAGCCAGAGTTTTCAGCAGCATCATTGCTTTGCCGTAGCCGTTGTCCATGGAGAACGGAGCTTCCATGTTGATTCTTTCGTTAGGGAAGTCTTTGTTGTTCTCGATGATGCGCGGCATATCATAAACCCAGCTACCGAGCGGCCACTTGTCTTTAAAGTTGGATGAGAGCGGAATGACGCCGTTTTGCTTCAGTTTCTCGCAAGCGGCGAGGAATTCATCCCAGGTTTTCGGAACTTCCGTAATTCCGGCGTCGGCAAATGCCTTCTTGTTGTAAACGATCCCGGAAGTCGAGTTCCCGGTCGTAATGCCGTACAGCTTGCCGTCAAACGATTTGAAATCTTTGAAAGTTAGTTCGCTGCTAAACTGCAAATCGTCAAGCGAAGCAAAATATTTTGGGAGATCGGAATTTGGAATGTCCGGAATGAACATCAGATCGGGCAGCTCTCCGCTGGCCATCCGTACTTTGATTTGCTGATTATAGTCGGTTTGGGAGGCTTCGAACTCGATTTTAATGTCGGGATATTTCTCGTTAAACCGTTTGACGTATTCGTCGTACTCTTTGCCGATCATGTCCGTGCGGTTCGTCAAGAAGGTGACCTTGCCGCTAAGTTTTTCCGTGGTTCCTTCTCCGCCGTTATCTCCGGCATTTTCACCCGCAGAATTGGTCGTGCCCGAGTTCCCCGTATTTCCGGTATTCGCCGTTTTGTTGTTGCCGTTATTGCCGCCGCAACCGGCCAAGATAGCGGATAATGCAAAAACCATCAGGAATGCCAGTAGAACACTTTTCTTCATGCTTCCATCGCCCCTCTTTTATGGTATTTGTTAGCGCTTACAGGTAAATTGTATACTACTTGTTAGGGTACTTTAAATGTGCTGTGTTATCTTTTATTGTCCTGGATTGTGCTGTTTTGACAATGCATTTTCATATTACATTACAGAAATCAATCAGGGAATGGATCATTTGTTCTAATTAAAATATAACAAACCGATAACAAAAATATTGATATTTAAAAATATTCAGGGATAATGAGAGATAAGACAACGTTTTCATGGAGGGCATATGAGCAATCAACAACAAGAATTGAAGAATTGGAGCTTTAAGGCTTGTGACGAGTCCGTATGGAATATAGCGCATGTTCCGGGCACGGTGCACAGCGATCTGCTACGGGCAGGGCAAATTCCCGATCCGTTTTATGGAACGAATGAGCATGATCTGCAATGGATTGATAAGAAAGATTGGGAGTATCAAACGACGTTCACGCTGACGGAGAACTGGAAAGACTACTCCCGCGTGGAACTTGTTTTTGATGGATTGGATACGTATGCGGACGTGGTTGTAAACGGGCAGCATGTCCTGTCCGCAGATAATATGTTTAAAGCCTGGGCTGTAGAAGTAAAAGAGCTGCTGCAGCCTGGCGATAATGTCGTGAATGTCCGTTTCCGCTCGCCAGTGAAGGAGGATTTGCCGAAGCTGGAGAAGCTTGGCTACGATCTTCCGGCTTCCAACGACCAGTCGGAGCTGGGCGGCCTCGGCGACCGCCGGATCAGCGTCTTCGCCCGCAAAGCGCCGTACCATTACGGCTGGGACTGGGGCCCGCGCTTGGTGACAAGCGGAATTTGGCGGCCGGTGCGTTTGATCGGCTGGTCCGGCCCGCGGCTGACCGACCTGTTTATCCGGCAGGATGAGGTAAGCCAGGAGAATGCGAAGCTGACCGCTATAGTAGAAGTTGAAGCTGACGCCGATTGGCGGGGCCGTCTTGTGCTTGCCGCGGACGGAATGACCTGGGAAAAGGAAGTCGTGTTGGAGAAGGGCCTGCAGAGGGTAGAATTGGGACTCGAAATTGAAACTCCCCGCCTGTGGTGGTGTCAAGGCCTCGGCGAGCCGTCGATGTATGAGTTTAACGCCAGCCTGCGTGGCAGCGGCTCTGACGAGGTGGTTGCGGAGCGGTTGGTCAAGACGGGATTACGGCAAATCCGGCTGGTTCGCGAGAAAGATGCTGCTGGGGCCTCTTTCCGTTTCGAGTTAAACGGGGCTCCGGTGTTTGCCAAAGGGGCCAACCATATTCCTAACGACAGCTTCATTCCGGAGGTAACTGCGGAACGCTATCGCCATGAGATTGCATCCGCCGTAGAATCGAATATGAATATGCTGCGCGTTTGGGGCGGTGGCTTTTATGAAGAGGATGTTTTCTACGATCTTTGCGATGAATACGGATTGCTCGTGTGGCAGGACTTTATGTTTGCCTGCAGCATGTACCCTGGCGATGAAGCGTTCTTGCAAAGTATCGCGGAGGAAGCGGAATATAATGTAAGACGTTTGCGGAATCATCCGAGTATCGCATTGTGGTGCGGCAACAACGAGATGGATTCGGCCTGGGCACACTTTGAAGAAGAAGGCGGCTGGGGATGGAAGAAGAACTATACCCCGGAACAGCGGGAGAAGATTTGGTCGGATTACGAGGCGATCTTCCATAAGCTGCTGCCAGAGGTTGTGGAACGCTTGGGCGGCGGAGTGGCTTACTGGCCATCGTCGCCAATGCGGGAGTTGACGAACGACGATCGTCAGCATGCGCTTAAGGTGACCGGCGAGGGAGATGTGCACTATTGGGGCGTATGGCACTCTGTCGAGCCATTCTCCAATTACAATGAACGCGTGGGACGGTTCATGAGCGAATACGGGTTCCAATCCTTTCCCGAGCTGTCTTCGGTGCTTAAGTATGCAACGGAAGAGCAGCTTGAACTGGAGTCCGAAGTGATGCTCGCCCATCAGAAGAACGGCAGGGGCAACCAGCTGATCAAGGAATACATGGAGCAGTATTTGCCGGAACCGCGCGATTTCAAGTCGTTCCTGTACATGAGCCAGGTGCTGCAGGCCGAAGCGATTCAAATTGCGATTGAGGCGCACCGCAGAAATAAACCGTTCTGCATGGGGACGCTCTATTGGCAAATGAATGATTGCTGGCCGGTCGCCTCCTGGGCGGGCATGGACTATTACGGACGTTGGAAAGCCCTGCAATATATAGTGCGCCGCAGTTTCAGCGAAGTCATGCTGTCGGTGGAAGGTTCGATGGCGCCGGATGCAAATCTGGAGATCCACGCCGTTTCCGATCTGCGGAAGGACTTGCAGGCCACGCTTCGTCTGGCGCTATACGATTTCGACGGTAAGCGGCTGGCGGAACAGTCGCATAGCGTGCGGCTGGCCGCTGACTCGGCGACCGTCGTGCACCGTGTTCCTTCAGCGGATTTGCTGGACGGGCATGATCGCAAGTCAGCCGTCCTGCTTGTCAGCCTGGAAGATGGCGATGGCCGGGTAATGGACAGCCGGCATGTATATTTTGAAAGATCCCGAGAGTTGGTATTGCCGGATGCGACGATTACCGTCACCGAGGTTCCTGGCAGAGGCGGTAGCGCGTTTATGCTGCAAACCGATAAGCTTGCCAGACAAGTATGGCTGCATGCCGAAGAGGAAGGAATCTTCTCGGATAACTTCTTCGACCTGATTCCGGGCCAGCCGGTGACGGTTGAATTCCGGCGACGCGGCGGTAGTGGCAGCGAGGAAGCTTTTGTCTTGGGTTCACCGGGAACTTTGAGCGTGCGGTCGATGCGAGATTTTGTGAAGTAACTTTACGAAGAATTGGGAATAGAAGAAAGCAGCAGTTTGCCGGTGGGCGGACTGCTGCTTTTTTAGATTTATAGCGCCGATTCTGTTTTGGCGGAGGTGAATGGGGAGGTTAGTGGGAATATACGATGGACTTGCCGGCTAACGGACCTGAGGGACCTTATTTGCCCGAAATACCGTCACTTTAATTTCTAACGGTCACCGGAGCCGTTATTTGGTTCAAAATGGCTTGATTCAAGCCCGTTTAGGCCAAATAAGGTCTGTAGAGTCCGTTACAATTTCAAAACACTCAAAATCATCAAAATAAGGGCGCTGATGTCCGTTAGAGTTTGGCTCATTACAGCTCCAAACTGAAATGAGCCCATTGTGTTCGAAATATCGCCTTTAGTGAGCAGGTTGGTCGTTCTTCCAGACAATAGGGGCGCATTTTCAACTACATTCGCCACGTTATAGCTCATTCGCCACATACTTTCCAGCACGCAGCAACACTATCCGCCGAACACCATTCCATCACATGCCCCCAACATGCAAGCATCTAGAAAAATAACACCATTTCATGATTTCAATCAGGAAATCGATTAGACACAAAAATTCCCATAAAATTCTAGTTCTTACTCTGTAAGTTAGGCACTTTTGCCTATTTGTCAGGATTAATCTTCCAACCAAAATTCGTTATTCCGATATACATATTTAAGACATAGGATACAAGAACTAGGAACTATGTCTTGCAAAGAAATGGAGGGATTGTTAAGGGATGGATGAAACATCAACAAAAAAAGGAACGCGCAGCTGGAGACGCATAGGTCTGCTGTGGGCTGCGGCATGTCTTGCGGGAAGTTCAGGCGCACTGACGGCTGTTCCGGCTAGAACGTCGGCAGCGGAAGTCGCGATCATGAGCGGAGCGGTAAGCCAGTCTGACTCCAGCGTCTCCGGCGGGACTGTCGTGTGGCTGAACACGGCGGCGGACGGGGAGCAGCAGATTTATGCCCGCGACGAGCTGACCGGTTATGTGAAAGCTATCACGACGCGAAATACGGTGAAGGATGTGCCTTATATCCAAGGAACGATGGTCGTTTGGGCGGATAAAGGAGATCAGGATCCTGCGTCGGCTAACTGGGATATTTACATCTACGACCTTTCAACCGGGGTAGAGCAGAAGCTGAACCGCAGAACCGGAGAATATGGCAATCCGTCGGTGGATGGCGGCGGGGTGGTCTGGTCGGACAACCAGAAATACGGCCGGATCATCTACCATGATCTTGCAACGGGGGCGGAAGCTTCGCTTGGCGAAGGGCGTTATCCGGTGCTGAGCAATGGACGGGTCATTTACAAGAATGCTCGTGACGGCGGAATGAGCGTAATTGAACTCGATAGCGGGGTAACGCGTTCTCTCGTCAGTCTGGGCGGCAGCCATGCGGTGGACTGGTTTGTGACGAATGGCGAATATGTGCTGTATAAACAGAAGAACGGAAGCCTGGAAAGTAAATATGGGATCGTATTTCTAGATGACCAGCTCTCAGGGCCGCAAGATCTCACCCCTATGACCAGAAAAAAGGAAGAATACGCCTTTATGTCAATTGGAGACACCCAGGCGGCATTCTTGGTCAATGAGGGCGGACAGGCAGTCCTGAAAGGGGTAAATCTGGCAACGGCCAAGATGTATTCGCTGGGTGAAAGTGATTCAGGCAAGAAATACATAGGATTTAGCGGCGACCGTCTTGTTTATACCGAAGCGGACGGTTCGCTGGGCTCGCTGGATTTGAGCAAAAATAATACCGGACCGGCAACAGGCGAGGGATCTACGTCCTCCTCGGGGTCAAGCTCATCCCCTTCCGACGCTGTGGGCGGAGATTCGGCTGATGCGAAGACATCTGAGAAGTTTACAATCGGACCGGCAGGCGGATTGATCAGCCTGACAGACGGCCGAGTCAAGCTGGACGTGGCCTCGGGGACTTTTGCCAAGGAAACGGAAGTAACGGTGTCCGAGATGGACAAAGCAGGTTATCCGCTGAAGGACGAGAAAGGGCGGACGCTGGAAGCGGCCGGAGCGGTATGGAACATCCAAGCCGCAAACGAACTCGGCAAAGAAGCGCAACTTGCACTGGCTTATGACGAGGATGCGTATTGGACGCAAAATCGTGAAAAGCTTGGAATTTATCAATATCATGATGCACTCGGTTACTGGACTTATGCTGGCGGAGCTACGAGCGGTACCGGCGGACGCTATGTCCGCACCGCGATCGATTCGTCCGGCACCTATGCCGTACTGCTGCGGAAGGTAAGCTTTGGAGATCTGAATTCGGGCCATTGGGCCGTGAAGGAAGTGGAAGTGCTGGCCGCCCGCGGGATCGTTGACGGGATGGGTGCAAATGCTTTTGCGCCAAAAGATACCTTAACCCGGGCTCAATTCAGCAAAATGTTGGCCGGCGCACTTGGTATTTCACCGGTGACCCCAGCGCAGCCGACCTTCCGGGATGTGGTTTCCGCGAAGTGGAGCTTCGGCTGGGTAGAAGCCGCCGCCGCGGCAGGCATTGTGGAAGGTGATCAAGGGCTGTTCCGACCTGAGGCCGCCCTCACCCGGGAACAAATGATGGCAATGCTGGTCCGTGCCGC
>DJTQ01000342.1:4187-6433 GCA_002439285.1 Paenibacillaceae bacterium UBA6304 | reverse complement strand
GAGCAGGAAATCTCCATGTGCAGCACCTGCTACGGCCAATACGTTATCCAGCCCCATCATCGTATCCGCAATAATGATAGTACGGATCGCCGCCCACATTTGGTTACCTGCGTTGATTTCATGATTCTTCTCGTCAATCAGTAGCTTGTAGGCAATCCACAGCAGCGCCAGTCCCCCGGCAAGACGGAGTCCCGGAATGTTCAGTAATTCCAGCACGAGCAGCGTCATAATCACGCGTACGATGATAGCCCCGACGGTCCCCCATATAATTACTTTTTTCTGATCTGCCTTCTGTACGTTTCTTGCCGCAAGTCCGATCACGATAGCATTATCTCCGGCAAGAACGAGGTCGATCAAAATGATGGATAACAAAGCCATCCAAAATTCCGGACTTATAAAATCCATGTTCTCTCCCCTTTCTGTGCTATACATACTTTGGTCTTCGGCATAAAAAAATACGCCGCGCTCATATTGGGCACGACGCATCTCTGCATCAAAAAAGACCTTCACCCAATACTCGCCGGGCAAAGGTCTCGCTAACAACTAAAGGTTGCCAATAAAGCCGGGGCTATGAACCCGTAATGACGACTTTATTGTTACTAGCTACTCCCCTTTGGGAACCATGCATGTTTAATTAAAATTAGTATAACATGAACAATTCAATAACGCTAGATTTTTCATAGGGAGTTAGAGAAAGCGGCTTGAGCCTCATATTATTGCTTATTTCTCTGTTTAATTTGATATGATAAAAGGACTGGAAAGGAGACGCCATGAAAAAATGGATAGCTCTTGCGGGTTATGCCGCAGCTTTGGGATTAGCTTACATTTACAAGGACGCGCTGGTTGGATGGGTTACCGGTAATCCTCCTCTATGGATGCTGCTCGCGCTTTCCACACTGCTGGCCGTGTTTCCCATTATGCCCTATCGTCTGGTTATTGCGGCGGCAGGCTATATGATCGGTGCATTAGGCGGCGGCCTCGTGACTTTGATCGGTTCCACCATCGCAGGCGCCCTGTTCTACTGGGGTTCGGCCTATGGATTTCGGGATTCGGCCAGGGCTTGGACCGATCGGATTAAGCCCCTGGAAGCAATAAGCAAAGCCATTGATCGGCGGCCGTTTGAAGCGATCGTGATTTGCAAGCTGATTCCCGTCCTTCCCCAGACTCCGGTCAATATATATGCGGGGGCTTACGGCATTCCTTTTTACACTTACCTGTCCGCTTCCGTTATCGGCAAGCTGCCCAGCGTTTTCTTGTATGCTTTCTTGGGTGCGTCACTACTCAGCCGGCCGTGGGCCGCTGCGGGTGCAGCAGGCGTATATGCCCTTTTTCTTCTACTGATGATGTGGGTTTATAAAAAAGGGCGAAAGGGAAAGCAGCTCCCCGGTTTTGGCTTTCGCGCAAAAAGCGATATAATGGAAGCCGGAACAACGGGAGCCATCTTATCTCCCGATCGAAACGGAGGGATCGTCATGAATTCATCGCAGGCTGCTAGCCTGGAACTCGCTACCTTTGCCGGAGGCTGTTTCTGGTGTATGGTGTCGCCTTTTGAAGAACTCCCGGGGATCCATGGGATCATCTCGGGATATACCGGAGGACATACGGAGAATCCTACTTATGAGCAAGTCTGTACCGATAAGACCGGCCACTATGAGGCTGTGCAAATTACATTTGATCCGACCGTGTTTCCTTACAAGAAACTGCTGGAGTTGTTCTGGCAGCAAATTGACCCGACCGATGCAGGGGGACAATTCCATGACCGGGGCGACTCCTACCGGACAGCCATTTTTTATCATAATGAACACCAGCGGACCGAAGCGGAACAATCGAAGCTTGCGCTGGCAGAGAGCGGCCGGTTTGATAAACCGATCGCCACGCAGATTCTTCCGGCGGCCCCATTCTATGCAGCTGAGGAATATCACCAGGGATATCATAAAAAGAACCCGCTCCATTATAAACGTTACCGTAAAGGATCCGGACGCGAGGACTTTATTGAGCAGCACTGGTCCGGCCCAGCCAATCCCGAAGAGCTTAAGAAACGGCTGACGCCAATCCAGTTTGAAGTGACACAGAACAGTGCAACAGAGCGTCCGTTCACCGGAGAATATTGGGATCATACCGGGGAGGGGATTTATGTGGACATCGTTTCAGGCGAACCTCTCTTCAGTTCCCGGGATAAATTCGATGCCGGCTGCGGTTGGCCAAGCTTCACACAGCCGCTGCAGAATCACAGCATTAAGGAGAAA
>DJTQ01000342.1:3765-4030 GCA_002439285.1 Paenibacillaceae bacterium UBA6304 | reverse complement strand
CCGATACGAGCCACTTCATGATCCGGACGGAAGTCCGCAGCCGGGAAGGCAACTCCCATCTGGGCCATGTGTTCGACGACGGTCCTGAACCGACCGGACTCCGCTACTGCATTAACTCGGCCGCTTTACGCTTTGTGGCCAAAGAGGATATGGAGAAAGAAGGCTACGGAGAATATCTTCATCTGTTTGAAGCCGAGTAGCTGAGAGGTTCTATTTCTATAAGATGAATTATTAAAGTGGAGATGAGGGGCAAGTACGTAAAATG
>DJTQ01000342.1:0-3528 GCA_002439285.1 Paenibacillaceae bacterium UBA6304 | reverse complement strand
GGGGCAAGTACGTAAAATGTTTGCTCCTATTTAATGAAAAAAAGACGGTGCTCGGGTTGATCCCGGCACTGTCTTTTCACGTTTCAGTGTATTGCAAGCTCGCTTAATCCTCCTGCCCGTGTTCCTGCTCCTCTTGTTCCTTCTTCCTTTTGGCTCGAAACCGCCTCACCTTCATCAGATTACCGCAGGTTTTATCTTCACAATATTTCTTAGTCCGATTCCGGGTATCATCATAAAAGACCCAGCGGCAGTCCGGATTCTCGCAAATCCGGATCCTCCCCGCTTCGCCGTTGACTAGTGTATGGGCAAAGTCGGCGGCCACTTCGGCCATCACCTGATCCCAATCCTCTCGAAGCGGGACTAGACCGATAGTCATTTTATCCCCCTCCGTATCCAGTTGCCGTCTAACCGGCCCCGTATGCAACATCGTATTCAGAAAGCCGAGGTCATCGTCCGATACCGCTGCTCCCTCCGATAAACGAATCGACATTTCATGAAGCCTGTCCCGGAACTCTCGCATCTCGCTCACCGTCTCTTCGTCGGCCGGGACCGGGGCCTTTAGCCGCCATTGCTGCAAATAATAATTTTGCCACTTCTCCTGATTCATGCGGTCTTCGGATCGTTCGCTCCCCCGCCAGTCCCGCCACTTGCTATTTATAAAATCGCTCCACAGCGTCTCCAATCGACTTACCTCCATGACATCTGTAACTGTTGAATTTCGCAATAGGTGGTTACATTCTTTATTTACCTATGCTGCAATTTCATTGTAACCCTTAAAATCCGTCTTAACCAGTTACCACCTTTAAAAAAGGAGATGAAGAAATGGGCTTTAACACGGTAGATTTACTCTCCATTCAAAAGAACAATACTTGGAATCGCGAAGAATGGATCGTTCCCTTAGCCAATGCACTACAAGGCGTGACAGCTGAGCAAGCGGAATGGACTCCTCCCGGCGGAGGTAACAGTATTCGCGAAACGCTCAATCACATCAATTACTACAATAATCGTATTCTCGATCGTCTTAAGAACATCTCCTCCGCCCCCGGCGTACAAACTAACGAAGAAACGTTCACCAATCCGGTCCACCCTGATGGTGCGGAAGGCTGGACAGCAACCTTGGCCGAAACGGAGCGCACCGCCTATGAGCTTAGCCAGGCAATCGCAGGCCTGCAGGACAGCGACTTGCTGGCCCCTTATTCCAGCACATCGAGCGAGGTTCTTCTCGGTGAGGAATTGGCCCGTTGGATGCTGCATGACGCTTACCACTCGGGCCAAATTGTATTGATCCGCAAGCAGCAAGGCTCCTGGAAGAGCCGGGCGTAAAGTTTCGTAACTTCTGATTTCCGGGTAATAACGAGGTATATTCCTTAAACAGGGAGGGTATCGATATGCCATGGAAAAATGATGATTATCCGCCGTCCATGAAAAACCTGGATCCCCGGGTTCGAAAAAAAGCGGTCGAAATCGCAAACGCTCTGCTTGAGGACGGTTATGAGGAAGGACGCGCCATCGCCATCGGTACGGCTAAAGCGGAGGAATGGGATGAGAACCACCCGCAAGACGATAAGTAAAATTGGAATGTAAGAAAAATGCCTGACGGCGTCTTTGGGGTTCGGACTTCTACGTTTGTGCGTGAGGAGGGATGGATCATCTTGAATTGCCCACCCTTTGGCATTAGACGACTCCATTCTTCTGTCCAACCGCAAGAACAGGTCGCGCAAAGAAGTCCCTTACACCGGTAAGGGACTTCTTTGCTATCATGGCATCCTTTACATACTAACAACTTAAATCCGTTCTTGGAGCTCCACAACCAAGAAATCTCTTCACTTCTTTAGATTGTTCGTCCCCCTGTATCAAAGGATCATGCATTTGCAAGCAAAGGGGCAGTACTCGAAAATTTATAAATTCTATACTGTCAAAAAAACAGCTCGGGCCTCAGGCTCAAGCTGTTTTCTTCTTCATCCCATAAGGGACTTGACGTGGTGCAATTTCTCTCCGGCCGTATTCGACGGTCCAAGTAATCATTTTCCCGGCGATCAACACCGCCATAACAGTAAACATCGTTTCCTTTAACGGTAAATAAAGCAATGAGATCATCAGTACGACCGCATCCATCATGATAAACACAGTTCCGATTTTAATCCCGGACCATTGACTTATCATCATCGATAAAATGTCATCTCCGCCCGTCGCTCCGCCCGTTCGGAGAACGAGGCCTGCGCCAAATCCTGTCAGTAGACCCGACAACAATGCCGCTAGCGGCAAATTTGCGCTCAGATCCATCGTCAAAGGCGAGAACTGTTCGCATAATTCATAGAATGCCGAGAAAGCCAGCGATGCAAACAGCGTATTGAGAATAAACTTCCGGCCTTTCAAGAATAGGGCCAAAATAAAAATCGGAACATCCAATGCGATCATCGAAAGCGCCGGCGGCAAATCGAACAAATATTTGCCTAGGAGCGAGAGCCCCACAAAACCGCCTTCCGACAGCCCATTTTGAAAATTAATATGATAGTACGTAAAAGCCAATAAAAATGAACCGAACATCATCGTCAATAATTGTCTGCCGTCAACTTGCCATCCTGTTTTTTTCCTCATCCGGAATCCCTCTTATCGTAGTTTGGTTGACCTTACGGCCACTCCCTACGCAAAAGAAGGTCCTTGAGGGCTTCATCCTTCGCATCTTAGCACGCTTCTTTCGTAGGGTTGTTGGCCATAAACCGACGTTCCACGAAAAAAGCTAAGTGTAAGAGAGATCACAACGTTTCCAAATCGTCCTTTGGGGATTCGTCCTTCGGGGACACATGGTATCCTGATCCTTTCTGTTTTTGTCTATTCATATTATACCACAGAAACAATGATGACTAAACAGCTTGTATCTGTAAATAATAAATTATCGACAAAAATTGTGATATTTTTCATTGCAAAATAGTGAGAGTTCACATTTCAGAAAACATCCGTGTGATTAAGGTCACAATTGTATCGGACTTTTCCACTCTATACTGGATAAGTACTCGATAATTTTCGAAGAAAGAAGGGTTACACGTGCTGGATGCAAAAACGATTGAAGTGATTAAGTCCACCGTTCCCGTGCTTGAAGTGCATGGACAAACCATTACCAAACAATTCTATCAAATGATGTTTAAAAATCATCCCGAGTTGCTGAATGTATTTAACCACGCTAACCAACGGCAAGGCAAACAGCCTGCGGCGCTGGCCAATGCGGTTTATGCTGCAGCCGCCCATATTGACCGGCTGGAAGAAATACTCCCTGTTGTAAAAAACATCGCACAGAAACACCGCGCGCTCGGTATTTTGCCGGAGCATTATCCTATCGTCGGTGAAAATCTGCTGGCCGCAATCAAAACCGTGCTTGCCGAAGCCGCTACGGATGAGATTATCGATGCTTGGGCTCAGGCCTACGGTATTATCGCGGATGTATTCATCAGCGTAGAAGCTGAGATGTATCAGGAAGCCGAGCAACAAAAAGGCGGTTGGCGCGGATTCCGCCGGTTCGTGGTCGATCGC
>DJTQ01000341.1 GCA_002439285.1 Paenibacillaceae bacterium UBA6304 | reverse complement strand
CCGAGGTATCAGGCGATCGCAGCTTCAAGGACGGCGTCCTGACCTTCACCCATAACGGCAAGGTCACTGAGTATCCGGCCCAAAAACTGACGGCTTCCGAGGTGTTTGCTTTCTACAAACCCGAAGTGCCTGGCATCTTCACCTTGGTCGGCTGGTATTTCGTTTTTCTTGCGATCTCCATTCTCATGGAATTCGGCAAAACCTACTGGCTCCAATCCTCGGCCAACAAAGTCATCCAAAAGCTGCGGATGGATGTGTACGCACATATTCAGCGCCTGCCGGTTCATTTCTTCGACAACCTGCCGGCAGGTAAAGTTGTCTCCCGGGTCACGAACGACACGGAGGCGGTCAAAGATCTGTTTATCGCCGTCCTGTCCAACTTCTTCTCGGGCATCATCAATATGTTTGGAGTCTATGTTGCCCTGTTCATTCTCGACGTCCGGCTCGGCCTGATCTGTCTGTTCGTTGTGCCGATCATCTGGCTATGGGTGGTGCTGTACCGGAAATTTGCTACTAAATACAACACAGTAATCCGCTCCCGGTTGAGCGAGATCAATGCCATTATCAACGAATCGATTCAGGGCATGTCGATCATTCGGATTTTCCGCCGCGAGGCGCAGACCAAGGATGAATTCGAAAAGCTGAACGATGATTATATGAAGCACCAGGATAAAATGTTGAATTTGAACGCTTTTACCTCGCATAACCTGGTTAATGTCATCCGCAGCTTATCTTTCGCGGTTGTACTTTGGTATTTCGGATCTGCGCAACTGACCGGCGCGGGCATCATCTCGCTCGGCGTGCTATATGCTTTTGTCGACGTGCTCGGCCGGCTGTTCCAGCCGATTACCGGGATGGTCAATCAGCTCGCTTCCCTGGACTCGTCGCTCGTCTCCGCCGGGCGCGTATTCACGCTCATGGATGAGCCGGGCGAACCTGTCACCGACGGATCGATGCCGCGTTACAAAGGAAATGTGGAGTTTAAAGACGTCTCCTTCGCCTACCAGCGCGATTACGTGCTAAAGAACATTTCTTTCGAAGCGAAGCAAGGCCAAACCGTAGCGCTCGTCGGCCATACCGGCTCCGGCAAGAGCTCGATTATCAACCTGCTCTTCCGGTTCTATGATCCTCAGAAAGGTATCATTACGATCGACGGTCAACCCGTCAAGGACTTGCCGAAGCAATGGATCCGCCAGCATATGGGAATTGTGCTGCAAGACCCTTACCTGTTCACCGGCACGATCGCTTCGAACGTGAGCCTGGGCGATGAGCGCATCTCTCGCGAGACGGTCGAGAAAGCTCTAGAGGATGTAGGCGCGACGCGGATTCTGTCGCATCTGCCGAAAGGGCTGGATGAGCCTGTCGTGGAAAAGGGCAGCACCTTGTCCGCCGGCGAGCGCCAGCTGATTTCGTTCGCCAGAGCGCTGGCCTTCGATCCGGCGATCCTCATTCTCGATGAGGCGACCGCCAACATCGATACGGAAACTGAAGCGCTGATCCAATCCGCGCTCGAAGTGCTCAAACGCGGGCGGACGACATTCATCATCGCCCACCGGTTGTCCACGATCCGCGGTGCGGATCAGATCCTCGTCCTGCACCGCGGCGAGATCGTGGAACGCGGTACGCATGAAGAACTGCTAGCGCTCGGCGGCCGCTATTATCAAATGTACCGGCTGCAGCTTGGGGCTGCTGCCGAAGCACCGGAAGCAACGGGCTCAGCCATGCAGCCCGCTGTGAACCGGCTGTAAATTTAAGAACCCCGTTGGGGATGTGGCACTCTGAATGCCTCTTCTCAACGGGGTTTTTGTCTATTATTATTATCATTGCATACCGGGAACAAATGTTCTATAATCGCGTTGTGAATTACATTTTAATTGAGAGTGAGGAGTTAATATGATACGAAGAATATCTACTCCATTCAGTTATTCCTCGGCGGTAGCTGCCGGAGATTATGTATTCATCGGACTGCATCGCGGTTTTGGCGAGACGTTCGAGGAACAGATCCGCGATACATTTGTTCATCTAAAGAACACGCTAGAGCAGTGCGATACTTCTTTGGATCAAATCGTTCAAGTTTCAGTCCACTTGAAGCATATTGATGATTTGCCGGCAATGGAACAAATCTTCTGCGATTATTTTGCACAAGACCAATACCCCGCAAGAATGACCGACACCACCGAGTTTTTTGATAAGGATTGCCTTCTAATGATCGAGGGGATTGCTTACAATCCTGAACAGACTTCATCGCGCCATACATAAAGAACAAGCATGAAGCCGCGCCGCAAGTCTTCGAAAGACTTGCAGCGCGGCTTCCATCTGAAGAATCTGCAGTTATTTTAACTGCGCGATTTCAATAGTATACTGACTTGATACATAGGTTTCGGTTTTGGAATCCGTAATGACCTGAGGGTACATCTTATCAGGATCCGGAGACAGCAATTCATAATAGACAATGGCTTTGTTCTGCTTCGTAAATTCTACCTTAGCCACCCGAATCCCATAACCGGGATGCGGCTGCTGATACCGGGTCAGCGTCACTTTATTGATTTGGTCGTTGATTCGCTCGACGCTATGGGATACGTTTCGCTGGTTATTTTCTTCGTTTTCTTTGTGCTCTCTCACAAACTCCGCCGCATTATAAACCATTCTGGCTGCTTCGATACGAGTCATCGTAGAAGTCGGATAGAACTTACCTTTATCATCCAACTCGGTAATTTTCATCACCAGCAGTCTTTGAATGCTGCCTGAATAGAGCACATTTCCCTGATCCGCATCCTTCACATCGATAAAGATCTTAATCATCGGATAGTTTCCGGTTGAGGAGATCGCCTGATCCAGAATATAAGCGAACTGCTCCTTGGAAATCTCGCCATTCCATTTAAATTTGTCAGGTAGCTTGATTCCATGGTCCTCAATAGCCTGCTGGGCGGAATAATACCATGGATTTTTCCCGTGATGCTTTTTGAAATTATCCTTGTCCTCTTTCCCTTCCAACCCGAGTGCCTGAACGATCATATAGACGCCTTGAGCTCCGGTCAGCTTGCCTTTGGGAACAAATTTGTCTTTGGAAATACCTTGGATGACACCTTTGTGTTGCAACGACTCCGTAATTTTTGCATCCTGTCCTTGGACATCGCTAAATGCGGATGCCGATGAAGCAAGCAGTAAAGAACCGGACAAGACCAAAGCGGCCGCTGTGTGAAGCTTGTTCTTTTTCATTTGAAATCACCTCTGTCCACTAAACGGAATAAAGCTGGGAAAGGTTGCATGTTTTTTCCTTATAACACTTAACATCTCTCATCTAATTATCCTCTGGCTGTCTGTTGTCCAACGTCATCTTCAGCCTCCAACCAGGTTAACCATCCGTTTGCCTCGAGAATCTCTAAATATTTGCTCAACCGGGGATGTAGGGGCTCCACTTTCTCACCGAATTTCTCCTTTAGAGCAGATGCGATTTCGAATACGGTATGCTTCCCATTGCAATGAGAAACCACGATGCTTCCCAACTCATCCAGATGAACCTTTATCCAAGCCGGCTGCTTTAGAATCCGGACAGATTGCCGCTCCAGCCAGCTAGTCCTCGGCAGTAGCAGCGTAACTTTCCCCTCATCACTTTCGACCACACCAAGATGTGGACGAAGCAGCGGGACCATCTCAAGTAAATTGCTGACCGGCTGTTTTGTTCGTTTAAAAAAGGTGAACGCCATGAGTCCCTCCCCCTAACTTTTTTGAGTAATCCCGTTTTTGCTCCGCAAAGACATCACCATCAGCAAGAAGGTTACGATTAGAAATACGATAAATGGCAGTAAGTGACTCTGTACGGCCAATGTTCCGGGAACTTGCACCCCCGCCCAGATCAGAATCGCAATAATGACGCCGACCAGGGATTCTCCGGCTATTAACCCGGAGGCCAGTAGCGTCCCTGTCTCGATCCTGCTCTTCAACAGGCTCTCGTTACGGCGGGAGACGAATTCCACGAACCACCGCACCAAACCGCCTACCATGATCGGTGTGCTGACATGAATCGGCAGATAGATACCAACAGCCACGGTCAAAGAGTTCAGACCGAGAAACTCAAATACGACCGCTGCAGCCACTCCGATAAAAATCAGATCCCAAGGAAGATTCTCTGACATGATGCCCTCTACAATCAACCGCATCAAAACGGCTTTCGGGGCGGGCAGTTGCTCCGACCCTAGACCGTAAGAGGCATTTAATACGTTCAAAATAAAACCGATAACGAGTCCGGAGACAAGCACGCCGATCATCATGGCGACCTGTTGCTTCCATGGAGTGCCGCCGACCAGATAACCCGTTTTAAGATCTTGCGAGATATCGCCGGCCACGGCCAGGGCCACGCACACGATCGCGCCAACCGTAAGCGCCGTAACCATACCTGTCATCCCGGATATGCCTGTTAGCTTATACAGAAAAGTCACGATCAGCAAGGTAGCGATCGTCATCCCGGAGACGGGTGAAGATGAACTACCGACTAGGCCAACGATCCGGGAAGCGACTGTTACAAAGAGAAAACCAAATAGGGCTATAGCTAATGCCCCCAATATCCCCACTTTTGTGATCGGGTCAAATGCCAATAAAATGATTAATACCAGAATCAGAGCAAATACCCATTTAGCCGGGATATCCCGGTTCGTCCGGTCCAGCGTTACCTTCTCATCGCTGCGATTTACTAATCCGCGCAGGGTAGAAGCCAGTGAGCTGAATAACATCGGCAGAGTCTTTACCAGCGTGATCAAACCTCCTGCGGCAACTGCTCCAGCCCCGATGTAACGGATGTAATCGCCCCAAATCCCCCATGCGTCAAGTTGGCCGATTGGGGTTTGCGACGGCGCAATTGTTCCGGTCGCACCGGCTCCGAAGAAGCCGATCATCGGAATAAGCACAAGCCAGGCCAAAATGCCTCCTGCCAGCATTTGACCGGCAATGCGCGGACCGATAATATATCCGACACCCAGCAGAGCAGGATAAGTATCCATGCCGATTACCGCGTTCTTAAATTTAAATACCGCGGTCTCAATTTCGGTTCGAAACAGCATAAATCCATCGCCTAGCGCTTTTACCAGTCCTCCAACGATAAATCCGAGCGACACCATTCGCGCGCTTCGCCCTCCTGTTTCTCCCGAAACCAAAACCTCGGCACACGCCGTTCCCTCCGGATAAGGAAGCACCTCATGTTCCTTCACGATCAGCAGCCGGCGAAGCGGCACCATCATCGCCACCCCGAGAAATCCGCCTACCAGCACGATGAAGCTGATCATCTGTTGGCCTGGATTCAAGTCCCACATGTACAGCGCCGGAATCGTAAAAATCGCGCCAGCAGCCACGGCCTCCCCGGCGGTCGTCATGGTTTGGACGATATTATTCTCAAGGATCGATTTTCGGCGGAATAATCCGCGGAGCACCGCCAGGGAAATTACGGCTGCCGGAATCGATGCACTAACGGTCAGACCGATTTTCAAACCCAGGTAAGCATTAGCCGCCGCAAACACTACCGCAAGCACAATCCCCAGAATGATCGCGACCGCCGTCAATTCGGGTAATGTTCGGGATGCGGATACGTATGGAACAAAGGATGAGGCGGAATCGCTTGGTTTTTTGTCCATGGCTGAGTCTCCCTTCTCTGTTAAAAAGCAGTAATATAATACCCGTTTACCGCCTTGAATAAACGAAAAGCCCGGATTCGCCTTCCTGGTATAGGAAGAGAATCCGGACTTCTTAAGTCTTATTTTCGAGTCTTAAGCTGCGGAACTCATGTTGCGGCAAGTCT
>DJTQ01000207.1 GCA_002439285.1 Paenibacillaceae bacterium UBA6304 | reverse complement strand
AGTTTATCGATCACCCAGATCGCAGCGGCCTCTACTCCTTCCTTCTGAGCCCAACGATATACCCCGGCTAGAGTCATATAATCAGGCTGAGATCCGCCGCTAGCTTCATCGGAACGGATCAACAACTTCTTTACATCGGCGGCTATACGTTGAATCCGGACCTGGGTATGTGGAGAGTCCAGAGTTTTACCCAAATCCCTCATATAAATATAGGAGACACTCCGGTCTAAGTATTGGTCCAGCTTCCCTGCATAATTTAGCCATCCGATATATCTATGGTAATCTTTAGAATCAGGCTGATTTCTCCTCGACGAGAAACGAGACAACCAGGTATGACGATGGATATGGTTTTGTTTCCATAAGCGAAAGTCTTCCGTCAAAGCAGATACATATGTTTTCTCCGTAAGCTGCTTGTAAAGGGATGTAAAATAATGAGTTGCTTTCTGCTCATACAGCTGATACCCCGTATCGGCATACTCCGTAAATGGTTCATTCATAGGATGGCTACCTCAACTTCTTCTAAAGATTTATTCGGAAGTTCAATTGCATTTCTTATCTTATTACGCAGAATAATCCTTCGGGTTTCTCGGACAACGACCTGGAAACGAAAAGAGCTTTCTCCCACATCCCTAAAGATGTCCGGGGAAAGCTCTTTATGCTTATTCCGATTTCTATTCTATTATTATTTAGGCTGAATGTACCCTTCCGCTTTGAGCAATTCCGCGATCAACACGGCACCGCCGGCAGCTCCGCGCAAAGTATTGTGGGACAATCCGACAAATTTATAATCGTAAATGGAGTCCTCCCGCAATCGGCCCACCGAGACCCCCATCCCGCGCTCAATGTCGCGATCCAGTTTGGTTTGCGGTCTATTCTCTTCTTCAAAATACGTGATAAACTGCTGCGGAGCACTTGGCAGCCCCAGCTCTTGCGGCCGGCCCTTGAACTGCAACCAGCGTTGCAAAATCTCTTCTTTCGAAGGCTTATTCTCAAACGATACAAACACCGTAGCCAAGTGTCCGTCCGTAACCGGAACGCGGATGCACTGTGTCGTAATTAATGGCGCACTCGCTTTAACGATCTCGCCGTTCGCAACAGTGCCCCAGATTCTCAGCGGTTCCTGCTCGCTCTTCTCTTCCTCGCCGCCAATATAAGGGATTACATTGTCCAGCATCTCCGGCCAGTCGGTAAAGTTCTTCCCGGCTCCGGAAATCGCCTGATAGGTGGAAGCAACGACGGTCGTCGGCTTGTAATCCAGGAGCGCATTCAGCGCCGGTACATAGCTCTGGATAGAGCAATTCGGTTTGACGGCAATAAAACCGGTCAATGTATTCAGCCGTTTCCGCTGAGCGGCAATGACTTCGATATGGCCCGGATTCACTTCAGGAATGACCATTGGAACGTCAGGTGTCCAGCGGTGAGCCGAATTATTCGAGATAACTGGGTTCCTGTCTTGGCATAAGCCTCTTCCAGGGCTTGAATTTCATTCTTCTTCATATCAACGGCACAGAAGATAAAGTCGACTTCTCCGGCTACCTTCTCCACTTCGGCTGCATCCTGAACAACGATATTCTTCACTTCTTCAGGAATCGGCCCAGCCAGTTTCCATCTTCCCTGTACGGCTTCCTCATAGGTTCTGCCCGCCGATTTCGCGCTCGCGGCGATCGCCGTTACTTGGAACCAAGGGTGCTGATCCAGAAGCTGCATAAACCGCTGGCCCACCATGCCCGTTCCACCCACAATACCGACTTTCAGTTTTTGCGACATAAGATATTCAAATCCCTTCAAATAAGATTTAGTTTACTATATGTTACACGCTGACGGGTTTCCTTTTCTTTACTGTAACAAAAAAATCCCACCCCCAAGACCTTATTAGTCTTAGGGACGAGATCAGTATACTCGTGGTACCACCCTAGATTCGCCGATATGTCGCCATATTGACCTCTTCAAGTACGGCATGGATTTCCATGCTTATACTCTAGCTCTGTAACAGGAGCTCCTGGCACATCATCCCCTGCTGTTGAGGTTCCGATGAGCTGCTCTGAGTCTTTTTTCGATAAATAATTCTTTACTCCCTTTCAGCCTAACAGGAGCTCTCTGAGAAAGAATTCATTTATTTACTCTTCTCTTCTTCGCATTTGATATTGCGATTATATTATCAAATATTCGGCCTGAGGTAAACCTTATTTTTGAACTTGGTGTAGAACCTGTCTCAACGCCGCAACGAGGATATCATGATCCTCTTGGTCCGACAATCCCGAGACCGTAAGGGTACCTACCTGTCCTTCTCCTTCAACGAAAAGCGGAAACCCTCCGCCGGCGCCGACGTAATCGGAGAGCGGCAAACCGTAATGTTCTTCCAGAGTCTTTCCTTCTTCTGTAACGCGCAAAGCGACATGCCAGGAACTTTCCCCAAAGTGGTTCACCACATTGTTCTTGCGCCGGATCCAATCCTCATTGTCTTTGTGCGTTCCTTCCATTGCATGAGCGAATAGTCGCTGGCCCGATCGGTATATTTCCGTCGTAATGCTCTTTCCTCGGTTCTTGGCCTCCTCAATGATGGCCATCCCCACTTCTAGCGCCGTCTCGCTCGTAAATTGACCAAAACGGAGCTCCTGTTCCTCCAGTTCCATTTCCCGAATCCGCTCTCTCATCCTTACCAACCTCTCCGATGACCTCAATTCATTGCATTAGGTATATTATTGATTCTTCGCTGCGCGCATTGCCGCGCTCTCTTCCTCGTTCGGCCCGTAAACGCCCGGAGGAACCAAGCCGGCTTGACGCATCAGAATCGTCATTTGACCCCGATGGTGAATCTGATGACGTACCACGGTATTCAGTACACCGCCGTAAGTCGTATCGATAAAGCCGAACAATAGAAGCGATTCGCTCAACTTCTCATCGGACCACTGTTGTTGTAGTGCCTTAGTAACGGCTTCGCTCATTTGGCGATAACCATGAACAATCTCCGAAGCTTGTTCCGGTGTAGGCAACTTAGACTCGGGTCCGTCAATGACCAGTCCGGCCGCACCAAGCATGGCATCCAGGCTGCCGACCAAGTGCCACCCTAAGTCTCCAAGCGTTCTTTGCTGGGAGGCCGATACGGATTGTTTCAAGGAGGCGTCCGTGAGCACCTCTAGTACTTTTAAGGTAAGAGCCTCTTCTTGGCTCCAGTCTTCCAGGAAGTCATTTATAGTTCTATACATGCACTATCGCTCCTTCATCTTATGTAATCGACGTAACAGCAAAAGTATACCACTACCGGAAAGCGCTTCACAACAAGCCGGTTGGTCCCGGTTTGCACCAGATCAAAACGAAATGACTTTGGCCAGACATCGCTTGCAACTTCTCGCGTACAATCTTGCAAAAAAAAGACCCGAACTCGTAAATAAACGGTCCAAGGTCTCCAATTCTCCGTATGTAGGTAGGTCATTTCGGTCGTTATTGAACGGGCTCCCATTTGCAGCGAACCGGGGAAGTGATGGCTTCATCTTTCTTCAGTTCTTTGAACGCCTTGTCGATTTCTTTGCGGTCCAATCCTGACAATTGCTCCACTTCACCTGCGCTTACCGGCTTACCGGCTGCCTTCATCGCTTCAAGCACTTGTTCTTTCACACTCATTAGGGTTACCTCCATTCCTACAAATTACCATTAACATAACAAACATTCGTTCCTATGCCTATAGTGTTTGAAAAATATTCATTTTTGATGTCGCCATATAAGCTAAAACTATTGAAATTGATAATGGGACGGCGACTTCAACCTCGCAATCTGCGAACAATTCAGGCCAATCCTTATTTTCGCTCAAGGTTTAGGTTGTTGCTGTTGGATAGAAGCCCTAACCCCAAAATATCGCTTCTGGTTTGCTGGATTTTCTTAACAGGTGAAGGCATAAAGAAAGAGGGTGTCCCAAAAGTCATTATAGATGACTGAGGCACACCCCCTTCTTCCTGACCAAGCTCACTTTCTTTCACCATGTTGCTCTCCTCCCTGGGCTCACCAGGCCGCTCTATGAAGATTAACTGGAAAACCTACAGTTATTTCGCACGGTAGGCCAGGTCTGAACCAAATTAGCTGGAAATCCTACAGTTAATTTAGGCACTTGCAGCGAAAAGAGCGTGAAGGATAAGAATTAACTGTAGGTAATACAGTTAAGTATCCAGAACGACTGGATTCACGGTAATTAACTGTAGGGAATACAGTTAATTTACTCCCAACAGTCACTCCTATCGATCCCAGCGGTGAATACATGAAGTTACTGGGCTAGACTTCTTAGATACCGAGGGTGTGAGAAAGATTTATCCTATCCTAAGAGAGGGCTATCCCTCAAATAGATATTTCTACTTTTGGGACACCCTCTTGAAGTGAATTATATGATATTTCAAATTAATGCTCTTAATCTCAATAAGGAAAGTCATTCCAGTTGATCTGCGTTGTTTTGTTTTCAATCCAATCTTCACGGAGAATGGCATACCCGATCGAATCATGAAGCTCTCCGTCCTCCGACGGCCAAGACGACCTGTGTACCGCTTCTTTCACAAAACCCGCATTATGAAAAGTTTTGCGCATTGCATGGTTGTCGGCTCGGGTGTGTCCTTCAAGGCGAATTTTATCATCATAATTCGTGAACACGTACTCGACTAGCTTCTTAACTGCTTGCAAGCCGCTACCTTGTCCGCGATACTTAGCAGAGATGCGAATATCAAACATTGGAGTCGGATCCCCTAGATCAAATATGCGCAGCAAACCGATCTTTGCTCCTTCATCGTTCAGAATCCAGAATGTTTGCTTCTCATCATTTGAATCGTATCTTCCTTGGGCGATTTGCTCACGAACGTTAGCTTCTGTCAACGTGGCTGTTCCATGATAGGGCCAAACTTCCCCCGCCAAGAAAGCGATCAATTGCTCGGTTTCATTCGTATAAGGATCTAAACTTACAGACAATTGCAGCAACCCTTTCCATTCATCTATCAGTCTTTATCGTCAAAATCTTGATCAACCGACAGCACTTTACCCGTGGTCGCATCGATATCTACGTCGGCTTCGCCTTGAGCGGTTTTAAGGTCTACTTCATAAACATAACGCCCGTCATCCGTATCCAGCTCGACTTTGACGACGGTCGCCCCGCTCACCTGCTTAGTCGCAATAGCAGAGGCCTGCTCGGACGTTAACTTGACTTCGGCTGCCGGGACAGGCTTGGTCGATTCCGTATCAATTTCGCGGTCGTCATCATCCTCGTCTTGTTCCATATCTGTTACCGCCAACACTTTACCCGTTACGGCATCGACAAGCACGTCCACTTCGCCGGTTTTTTGATCGATCTCTACTTCGTAGAATACCTTGCCGGCTTTATGCTCCAGGTCCACGTCGTCAACACGTCCATCGGCTGCTTTTAACGCAGCGGTTTTAGCCTGCTCTATTGTAATGTAGCCGCCCTGGTCCGATTGTACGCCATTTTTGGCGGCCGGTAAACTCTTTGTGTTTGGTCCTGTCACGTTTCCGCTTGCTACTACTGTAGTTGCCCCTAATAATAATGCGGCAGATATTGTCCCTACCCATATCTTTCTTTTAATCATGATGAAATGCCTCCTTCAAATTTGGTTGCTCTTTGTTGTCTGTACTCAGATTAACGCACCCAAATGAGAAGCGGGTAAGAGAAACATTAGAATTTGATGAGAAAAAAGAAAACACTTCATCATCCTTCCTTATGTGTCCTCACTCATCGGGTTCATCCCGCTCCCAGGTTACCGACTGGATATCTCCCGAAATGGCGTTAACTTCCACCGTTGCTTCCCGGCCATCCTTCAGATCGATTTCCACCAAATAGTAAGGTAGCCCGCTATCGACTCCACGGAGATCCACATCATCTACTGTACCCGGGATTTCAGCTAGCGCAAGCTTAGCGGCTTCACTTTCTTTCAACAGCCGTGCTACACTATCATCTCCCTGCGAAACGGACGGCAAGTCCCGTGAGGAGATTGTCTCTCCTGTATAGGGATCAAGGACGAGCTCCTTGGAGAGACCTGATGTATCTACAATCTCCGCTTGATAGACGCGATTTCCCTCCCGTTCAACCAGTTCAAGCTTGTTTATTGTCCCATCGATGCGCGACTGCAATTT
The DNA here is from genome assembly GCA_002439285.1 of Paenibacillaceae bacterium UBA6304. Classification (GTDB taxonomy): domain Bacteria; phylum Bacillota; class Bacilli; order Paenibacillales; family Paenibacillaceae; genus Fontibacillus. The sequence goes on along the minus strand of DJTQ01000207.1, from coordinate 1,682 downwards.
CGCTTTTATCTGATCTCTGCTTTGTAACGTTTTTGGTTCTGCACCACTTGCGGCTTCCACCAATCGGATGGCATTCACTCTACCCGTACGGGAGTCTAGGTCAATCCGGTACAACCCCGACTCGGTGCGAAGCTGCAGTTTGTATAAACCGTCTTCTAGAACATTCCGTTCTATGGTTCCCGGATATTGCCCAAGCACCGCCTGTTCAGCCGCTTGCGCCGATATCGCAGGTTTATTGGATTTCCAAGGATGCCATAGGATTATAACAACCGCAGCAAAGACCAATAACACCGCAAGCCGGATTCTAAATCTATGTCTTGGTCTCATTTTGTCATCCCCCTAATGTCATCCTGTTATTACTAAGATATCTCCTATCGGAAAATCACGACCGCCGTTGTTCCCTGGCTCACTTTACTTTCCAATTCAATCCGTGCCCCCAGGGCCCCCGCAATATCTTTCGCCAATGAAAGCCCCAACCCGGAACCGCCTTCGCCAGGCAACCTCGTCCGTGCGGGATCCACCCGGTAAAAGCGATCGAAAACCTTAGGAAGCTCTTCCTCCGGAATTCCAATTCCCCGGTCCATAACCGTGATCCAGGCCTGATTGTGGTCGTTTCCTAATCTTACCGTAATGACGGATTCACTGTATTTACGCGCATTATCAAGCAAAATGAACAACAACTGCCTAAGTTTGTTCTTATCCGTGTTCTGCAGGAGTGGTCCATCCGCAACGATAGACACTTCCCGCTGATATGCACTGCAGAAGGCCCGGACTGCATCTTCCGCTACCTCGACCAAATCAACCGTTTCAAAGGTTAGGTTCCAATGTTCCGGTCTTCCGGCTAACATCAAGAGCTGTTCCGTCATCTCCCGCATCCGTAGCGATTCACTCAGAATGGCTTCTACGGCCTCATCATACAACTCCGGTCGTTCGCGGCCCCGCCGCTGCAGCAGACTCGCATAGCTCTCGATAATCGTCAGTGGCGTCTTCAGCTCATGCGAGGCATCGGAAACAAACCGCTCCTGTCGTTCAAAGTTTGATTCCAGCATATCGATCATTTCGTTGAAGGTCTCTTCCATTTCCTTCAGTTCGTCTCTCGACGGTCCGCTTTGTCTCAGCCGCTTAAAGCGGCCGCTACGCATAATTTCTTTCATGGTTCCGATCATCGAGGTAATCGGCTTCATCATCCGGTCCGCCAATAGCCGGCTCGATGCTACGGCGGGAATCAGAGCTATCAGAGTAACCGCAAGGAGTACCGAACGCAGAATACCGAGCTGATTCTCCGTCTCGGACATGCTTTCGACCACTTGGATGTTGACCACTTCACCATCGGGCCAGATGACGGGGACCGAGACCCGGACATAACCTGTTTGTCCCACTTTAAGGCGTTCTGACTTACGCTCGCTTTCATAAGCATATTTAAGCTTGCTTAGCTCCTTCTCCGAAGACGTCGTGACGGGAGACGAGCTTGTGCCATCCGGTCTCACCACGCGCAGCATCCCGTCCAGGGGGGCATAGGCACGAAGCAGATCATCCGGAGGAATTCTTCCCGCCGATTGTCTGACACCCTTAATAATCGCTTCCGCTTCTGCTTCGACCCGCTTCATGTCATGGCTGACGGACATTTGCTCGAACACGATAAATACAGAAAGATTTACGGCAATCAGCAGCACGGCAAACAG
>DJTQ01000205.1 GCA_002439285.1 Paenibacillaceae bacterium UBA6304 | reverse complement strand
AATATGCTCCAAGCAACAGTCATTCCTGTCGCTCCCAGCGGTGAATACATGAAGTTACTGGTTACTGGAAAGTCCCCTTACACAATAGTAAATAATCCTGTTACAACCCAAGCTTATTTGGGTATAAAGTCTTGTAAGTGTGCAGTCCATAAACACATGATATAAAAAGAAGCCCGAGATGCATAAAAGTAAATTAAACGACTTGAATTTCATACAAAGCGGGTTTATAATGTGTTTACGAAACGTTTCGAATTGCATACTTACTGCATGACCTCGTAAGGGAAGCTATAGGGCTTCCAATTCTATCAAAGCGAAATGTAAGCGGTAACTTTCAAAGAAAAGGCATATTTCAGGGGGTTTTAACACAAGTTAGAGAAGATTCGGCTCGAAATAATTGAGATATTTTTTTCGAAATGAATCGAAACGTTTCGAGTTAGAGAGCGGATGCATCGTTTTTTGTTTTCAATTCAGGCTATTCATACTAATTAAGAGGTGAGGAAAAGTGAAGAAAAATTGGTTGGTTGCTTTGATTACTTTGCTTGCTGTTTCTGTTATCGTGGCCGGCTGCGGCTCGAAGAACAATTCGGGGTCCGATTCGGCTTCAGGCGACAATAAGACCGTAAAAGTTTGGTTCATGGGTACTTCCGAAAGCGTAGAACCGATAGCAAAAATGTACGAAGAGAAGAATCCCGGCGTGAAGATCGACGTACAGGCGATTCCTTGGGATTCCGCGCACGATAAACTGCTCACCGCCGTTGCATCCAAAAACGGCCCGGACGTCATCCAAATGGGGACGACTTGGATTCCCGAATTTGCTTCAGCCGGCGCTCTGCTGGACATGGCTCCTTACATTGAACAATATCCGGAGCTCAAAACGGAGAACTTCTTCGACGGTGCGATTCAAACGACGCAATATGACGGTGTAACCGTAGGTATTCCTTGGTATGTAGAAACACGCGGATTGTTCTATCGTACCGATTTGCTTGCGGAAGTTGGATATCCGGAAGGCCCGAACACTTGGGATGAACTGAAGGATGCCGGCAAGAAGCTCGCCGCTAGAGGTACAGGCAACTATGCGATGCCGATTGACGCGAAGGACCAGAACTATTTGTCCATGTTCGCTTGGCAAGCAGGCAGCGATGTCATTGGCGCCGATCGTAAGCCGCAGTTTAATCAGCCTGAATACGTAGAAGCGATGAACTTCCTGAACAGTTTATATAAGGAGAACCTCGTTCCGCCAACGGACCTTGATACCGTTACAGGTTTTAAGGACGGTACAGTACCGATGTTCATCAGCGGACCTTGGATGATTCAAGCCGTGAAGGATCAAAATCCGGAGATTGAAGGTAAGTGGACGGTTAAGACATTGCCTGCCAACAAGAATAATAAATCGCTGATGGGCGGTTCCGACCTTTCGATCTTTAAATACAGCAAGAATCCTGAAGGTGCAGCGAAATTTATTGCCTATTTGAGTAGTGAAGAAGCACAACTCAAATATTATGAAACTTCGAATTCCATGCCAGCCTTGAAATCGGCTTGGGACAACGAGCAATTCGCCGATCCGATGATCGCCGCATACGGCAAACAGTTGGAGAGCGCCATTCCGACGCCAATGGTCAAGGAGTGGGAAGAAGTATCGCAAGCCTCGGTCGCAGCCTTTGAACGCATTACGGTTGGCGGTGCGGATGTGCAAGCCGAGATGGACGCATTGAATGAGCAAGCCAACAAGATTTTAGGGAATTAATCAGTTTGCCTTCCACCCGCGAAGATGACGCCGGGACTCTACTAAAGCGAGGGTCCCGGTGATCTCTTTATTAAATCTTCTTCGCCTGTAAGGGAGCGGCCAAAACTCAAGGGGTGAGGATAAATGAAGCAGTTTGCAAATGGCTGGCAAAAATATAAATATCCGTATTTGTTTATTGCTCCGGCCATACTGTTACTCACGGTATTTTCGATTCTGCCGATCATTATTGCATTAGTCATCAGTTTTACCGATATGGACCTGCTGGGTCTTGCCGATTATTCGAACATTCACGGCGCGGGCTTTACGAATTATCTCGGTTTATTTAAAGATCCCGTGTTCATAAAATCGATTGTAAACACCGGCATTTATGTAGTTATCGGAGTGCCGCTAGTCATTATATTCTCTATGGGAGCAGCGCTTCTGCTGAATTATGGAACAAGCTGGCTGTTTAATACGTTCCGGGTTGTTTACTACTTGCCGTCCATTACGAACATTGTAGCCGTCGCTGTAGTATGGGGTTACCTCTATAACAGCAATTACGGGCTGTTTAATTATATTCTTTCCTGGTTTGGTCTTCCGGCTCAAGCCTGGCTGCAGGATCCGATGCTGGCCAAACTGTCGCTCATTGTGATGGCGGTCTGGAAATCGATCGGTCTGAATATGATCATTTTTCTGGCTGCGCTTCAAGGTATTCCCCGTTCCTATTACGAAGCGGCGGAAATCGACGGTGCCACCGGTTGGAAGAAGCTGCGCTATATCACAATTCCATTGCTCAGCTTTGCGACTTTCTTCGTGACGATCACCACGTTGATCGGATGGATTCAGTTCTTCGAGGAGCCGTTAGTCATGACGAAGGGCGGTCCGCTCAACGGAACGATGTCCATGGCGCTCTTCATTTACAACAACGGATTTAAGCTGAGCGACTTCGGTTACGCGGCTTCCGGTTCTTTCGTTCTGTTCATCATTATTATCATCGCTACGATTGTACAGTTCCTCGTTAAGCGGAAGGAAGTCGAATATTAAGAGCAAAGGAGGGGACGCAAATGGCTTTGAAAAGAATAGAAAAAGGTCTGATGATATTTTTACTGGTCGCGTTTGGCATTCTGATGATGATTCCGTTTATTTGGATGCTGGGCTCATCGTTTAAGCCTGAGAATGAATTTACGGTCATTCCGCCGACGATCATACCGAACCATCCGACCTTTAACAACTTTATAGATCTATTTAAGAAAATGGATTTCCTGATGTATCTCAAGAATACGCTGGTCATCGTGTTATGCTCGTTTGTGGGACTGTTCCTGAACGCGATTGCCGGATATGCATTTGCCAAGTTTGAATTTCCCGGCAAGAATAAATTTTTCTATCTCATTCTGGCCACGATGATGATTCCGGGTCAGGTGACGATGATTCCGACTTATTTGATCATCAATAAGATGGGGCTAGTCAATACGATGGCAGGCATCGTGCTGCCAAGCTTAGTCGGCGCGTTCGGCATCTTCCTGTTCCGCCAGTTCATGTCGACGATTCCAACGGATTTGATGGAAGCAGCAAGACTCGATGGCGCGGGCGAATTGCGGATTTTCTTCCAATTGATCATGCCGATCGTGAAACCGGTCTTCGCCGTTCAGGGCATCCTGACATTTATCGGCGCCTGGAACAGCTTCTTGTGGCCGTTAATCATCGCCAACGACGAGAGCTTGTATACCTTGTCGGTCGGGCTGTCTCTTTTGAAAGGGCAATACGCCTCGAAATTCGGCCTGCAAATGGCAGGGGCCGCCTTTATGGTCGTTCCGATCATCATCGTATTTTCTTTCTTCCAGAAACATATTATTGAAGGATATACGATTTCGGGGATGAAATAAGTAAAGAGAGTTTTTTGTACGGTTAGAAAGGATGAATAAAGCAATGGCTACGATTAAAGATGTGGCGAAATTGGCAGGCGTGGCGCTTTCCACGGCATCGTACGCACTTAGCGGAGACAGCAAAGTCAGCGCGAAGACCAAGGAAAAGGTGCTGGAAGCCGCCAGACAGCTGAATTATCATAAGAACGGTTTTGCCATGGATTTAAAACGAAGCCGTACGAATACAATTGCGCTTATTTTGACGGACCTGTCCGGTCCTTATTATTCGGAGCTGATTCGCAGTGTGCAAGATGTGGCGCTCTCGAACGGGTATGACTTGGTGGCCTGCAGTTCCATGGGGGGTCGGGAGTCGACGGCCGTCAAATATTTGCGCGAGAAAAGAGTCGACGGCGCCATCGTGCTAGCGCAGAACATCACCGATGAGATCTTACTGAGCGCGGCCAGCGACGGCTTCCCGATCATTGTGATGGACCGGTTGACGACGGGCGAAGGGCTGATCAGCGTCGTCGTTGACGGGGAACTCGGCGGGTATAAAGCCACCCGGCACCTCATCGACAAAGGGCATCGCTCCATCGCTTACATTAGCGGGCCAACCAATTCTTATGATAATCGTGTGCGGTATCAGGGATATTTACGGGCCATGCACGAGGCGGGTCTGGAGGAGAAAGCCAAATGGCGGCTAAGCGGCAACTTTGTCCGGGACGGCGGCTATAAGGCGACGAAAATGATGCTCATGCAAGGAGAGATTCCTTCGGCAGTATTCTACGGCAATGATGAAATGGCGATCGGCGGTGTCAAAGCGATGGAAGAGGATGGTTACTCGGTACCGGAAGATATCTCCGTTATTGGATTTGACGATATCCAATTGGCCGAATTCGTCCAACCGCCGCTGACGACGATTCATCAGCCGATGTATGATTCAGGTTCGCTGGCGGGGCATCTGCTGTTTCAATTATTGAATAATGAACAAGTCAATGATTCGTATAAATTAAAGGTTGAGCTGGTCGAGCGGCATTCGGTGCAAGAGGCCATGGCTGGTATCAAAGGTTAATGATATCGACATCATCTTCAATGGAAGCGGAGTGATCGAATTGGCTTTTATACAAACTTCCATATTTGCTGAAACTTTGGAGATGTCGACGGATATCCATGCGGTAATTCCGATGAATGCGCTTCGGGCCAGCCGGGCCGGCAAGCTGCCGGTCCTGTACTTGCTTCACGGGCTGGGCGGAGACCACACGGAATGGACGAGACAAACCTCGGTGGAACGGTATGCGGAGAACAAAGGCATCGCGATCATCCTGCCGCGGGCCGATCGCAGCTTCTATATGGATATGAAACAAGGGGCGGCCTACTATACGTATTTAGCGGAGGAACTTCCCGCCATCGTGAAGTCCTTGTTCCCGATTTCGGACCGCCGGGAGGACAACTTTATCGCGGGTTTGTCGATGGGCGGTTACGGGGCGTTCAAACTGGCGCTTCGCCAGCCGGAACGCTTTGCGGCCGCGGCAAGTCTGTCGGGTAGCCTGGACATTGTCCACCGGATAGGCCAACCGAATGCATTCCGCAATCGCGAGGAAGAGCGGATGTTCGGCAGCGTGGCGGAGCTTCAAGGAAGCGATGACGATTTGCTGGCGCTGGCAGGCAAAGTCGCTGCTGCGGGGAATCAGCCGCTGCTATATCAATGCTGTGGGACGGAAGACTTCTTGTACGAAGGCAACCGGAACTTCCTGAAACATGCCGGAGAAGTCGGGCTTCAGGTGACCTATGAAGAAGAGCCCGGAGGGCATGAATGGAGCTATTGGGACCGCAACATTCAAAGAGTGTTCGATTGGCTGCCGATTGGTAAGAACCGTTAGAGTGGCGAAGCGGCGCGAGGTAGCGTAGGGAAGTGGATGTGAGGGCCCGCCAGCAGTGAGTGGGTGCGATAGCGTGAGTGCG
>DJTQ01000286.1 GCA_002439285.1 Paenibacillaceae bacterium UBA6304 | reverse complement strand
TTTTATTCCACTGCCGTTAAGGAATGGTCCAAATTGGGTAAGATAGTTACATGGCGTAAATATCAGGAGGTTGATGCATAATGGCAAATAACCAGCATACTCAACAATTGGATGCTTCACGGAGAGAGGACTTTACCCGGGCGTCGCTGCGGCAACTGAGAGAAAGCGGGCGGATTCCGGCGGTCATATATGGGTCGCAAACGGAAAGTCTACCGATTCACGTCGATGCAAAAGAATTGGCAAAAGTGTCGCGGACGGGCCGGTCGGAGTTTTTTGATTTGAAGGTAGAGGGTGGAGAAACTTATCCGGCACTGATCAAGGAGATTCAACAGCGCGGTGGAAATGTCGTGCATGTCGATTTCCAGAAGGTGTCCAAGAACAAGCCGATGCGCGTTAAGGTACCGTTGCATTTAACCGGGACTGCAGAAGGAACAAAGGCAGGCGGGGTATTGCAGGTTCAGGCTACAGAGCTGGAAGTCGAGGGTTTGCCGGATGATCTGCCGCCAAACATTGAAGTCGACGTAACCTCGCTCGGAACCGGCGATAAGTTGACTGCGGCAGATGTCAAATTGCCGAAGGGGATTACGCTAATCGCAGCGGAGGAAGAACTGCTTGCCTCCATCGTGCTTCCGCGCGTTGTGGAAGAGGAAGTGGACGCCGATACGGGTGCCGAATCAGCGGAAACGGCCGGAGAGTCGGATGCAGGCGACACTGGCACGGCAGATGGAAACGACGCATAATTTTATTTAATATAAAGAGATGGCGGTGTGTGGGATTAGATCCTGACATCGCCATTTTTTTGCCGATTTACGGGTGGATTTGCCGCTCATTTCCTCTTAACTTGACGAAAGTCGATTTTGTAACTAGAATGGTTGCAGGATCTAGCAAACTTAATATTTTTAAGAGGAAAGAAGGGGTTGCATGCCACCGAAAAAACAAGGAAACGCCTTGGCGCAGCGGAAAGTAGATGCCGAAAAATTGTTGCAACAGCAGCGGAAAAGACGGTTGATCTGGTTCTCCACCGTAGGAGTTTTACTCATTCTCATCGTTGTCGTGTTATCTTTGGATCCGAAGCCGGTCGTAAAAGCCGCCTCGTTTGATTATGAGAATTTGCCTGTGCTGGGGCAAAGCGATGCTCCGGTCAAGGTAGTGGAATTCGGGGATTTCAAATGTCCGGCTTGTAAAATAGCCAACGACACCATCAAACCGCAGCTAGTTAATGACTATATAGAGCAGGGGAAAGTGGCGTTCTATTTCATGAATCTTCCGTTTATCGGACCCGATTCGACGACGGCGGCGCTCGCCGTTCAGTCAGTCTATCATCAGAACAAGGACGCTTTTTGGACTTATTTCGACGCTATTTATGGCAACCAAGGCGAGGAGAAGGTCCAGTGGGCTACGGCTGATTTTTTGGTCGGGCTAGCGAAGGAAATCGAGCTCCCTGTCGACTATGATCTGCTTCAGAAAGATATTGAAGACAGGACTTATTTAAACGAAGTGAACGAGCAGTACGGCAAAGCTGACAAGCTCAATATCGATAGCACACCCACCTTCTTTATTGACGGCATAAAGTTTACAGGGAACCTTGGAAACTACGATGAGTTTAAGAAAGCCATCGATGATGCGTTAACTAAGTAATTTAGGAGGGGGAATGGGCCGATGCGCTCTATTCTAAGAAGTTACGGTATTTATCTCGCCTGGCTGGTCTCGTTAGTAGCTACCTTGGGCAGCCTGTATTTAAGCGAAGTATTGCATTATGAACCCTGCAGATTGTGCTGGTTTCAGCGGATTTTTATGTACCCTCAGGTGATTATCTTGGGGATTGCCGCTTACCGTAATGACCGCTCGGCAGCCATCTATGCCATTCCTCTCAGTGTGATCGGCGGTTGTATCTCCTTGTACCATTATGCCGAGCAAAAGATTCCGGCAATGTCCAAGCTGCTCCCTTGTAAAGTTGGGATTCCATGTAATTTCGACTACTTGAACTGGTGGGGATTCATTACGATCCCCTTCATGGCACTGATCGCATTTTTGCTGATTATTTGGTGTATGTCTGCAGCGCGTAAAGAGACTGAGGAGATAGTTGAGGAAACCCCAACCGAAGTATAGGGTGGCTTAATCTCTAATGTAGACGGTTTTGTTTTACCAGCCGTGCCATCGGTTAATCCATATTAACAAGGGATGCCGCAATGCTATAACGGATTATGCAGGCTACATGACGAAAACTGTAACCTTTCCGTGCGGTCATTCGTTCGTTATTATGGAGGTGTTACTTATGACTAGACACAAAAAAACACGGACTTTTGCAGCAGTAGCAATTCTGACACTGGCTCTCACACTTACGGCTTGCGGTGGAAACGCCGGCAATGCGGTTAACAACGGAAACACCGGTAATTCCGGGAACGTTGGGAACACCGAAAACAACGGAAACATAGGAAATGCCGAGAATTCCGGAAACGAGACAAATACAACTCCACCAACCGGCCAGAATGAAACGAATGCAGGCAATGCAGGCGATTCAAGCACGACGCAGCCTGATTCGGGGAACACTTCGGAAGCGAAGCAAGGAAAAGGAACCTGGGTAGGACTCGAGGACAGCCACTCCGCCGAAATCATGATGAACGGGGTGCCGGAATCTTTTCAATTGAGTGAAAATGTTCAGGGGACCGCGGACGGGTTGAACCCCGACGATCCCGTGGAATTCGAATATGAAGAGAAGGCTATAGAGGGTGAGGCATCGCTCAAGCAGAAGACGATTATCAAGCTCGGCAAAACAAGTTGAAGATAGATCATAGCATGAAGGAAGGAATCCCATGGTGACGGGGTTCCTTTTTTTATATTTGGAGGTTATCGGGATAAGAAACTCGGAGGGAGAGAAAATAAGGGGGGAAATCAAATAATTAATTCGAAAGGAAGAATGCATTTTGCTATTAGGCGCCCACGAAGCACATGAGTTGAACGAACTGCTCCTCAGTTGCACCAATTCCATTCAAAGTATGGCCTTGTTTTTGAATCAGGCTCAAGATCCTGAACTGCAGGATATGATCTCACGCCACTATGCCGTGCATATTCAGGATTACAATATGAAGGTGGAGTTTGCGTCGAAGATGCAGGGCTCCCGCGATCACCTGAACGTACCGCAACTGAGTATGAATCCGACGGCAGCTCCTGCCCCAGCCCCATCTCCTGCGGCCTACACGCCGATTCAGCCGCAAGTGAAGCTAAACCAGCTGGATGATCGCGGAATCGCGACTTCTTATTTGCTAACGCTGAAACGGGCGGGACGAGAATATGCCTGGTCGACATTCGAATGCTCGACGGTTCAATTACGGGTATTCCTGGAAGACGCGTTCCGAATGTGCTCGCACCAGGCGTTTGAAGTATGGAGTTACATGGCCCGTAAAGGGTGGTATATGGTAGCGACGGCCCCTGACCAGACGTTGCAAGCGATGGGGAGTATGTATCGTGAGGTTCCATTCCATCAGCCTATGAACGTTTACCGCTAAACTACACAGCCATATGGTTAAAGCTGTTCCAGCCGCAGAATTAAGCGGGAGGAACAGCTTTTTTGAATTATGGAATTGCTTCCTACCTTGAATACTGTTTGCGGAATTGCTGGGGAGAGCAGCCGTTCTTTAAGGTAAACCGGTTAGTGAAATACGGAGCATTCCTGAAGCCGACCTCTTTGGCGATTTCGGACACCGGCCACTCGGTTTTGAGCAACAGCAATTTAGCCTGTTCCAGCCGGTAATGCAGCAAATAGTCATTCGGCGTCATCCCATAAATCTGCTTCATGCACCGCGTAATATAGTTATAGTGAAAATGCAATGCCTCCGAAAAGTTTTGGCTCGTTAGTTCGGTGCGATAGTTATTTCTAATATAAGCTTCCGTTTGCTCAGCTAAGGTAACTACGGGCGAGGTGGTCTGCTCCAGTTGGCGCAAGTCCATCATACGCAGCAGTTCCTCAAAGGATTGCTGCTGAGACCAGTAAGCGCTGGATTGGCGTTCCGCCGAATACTGGCGCAACCGTTCCATCAACTGATAAGTCTGGGCGGGGTACGGCAAATCCCACATTTTCGGCAGTTGGATGGAGTAGGGTGATGTTTTGAAAATCCGGGAATGCTCTTCCGCCTGGAATGCAGCCGGGATTTCCGAAAGGGTCTCCTGCCAGGAACAGATGGTGTGGAAATGCAGCCAGTAAAACGTGCACCGGTGTTCACAAGGTTTAACTGCGTAGTGGTAACGATCGGGCAGGAGTAGTATCGATTGGCCCGGCCCGAGCTCCCATTGACGATCTTCCTCTCCTATAAACAGGGTGCCTGTCTCGATAAGCAATAAATCGAAAATGCCGATATTACTGCGGTTGGGATGCTGATCTCCGGCATTGTACACGGCGTATCCACACTCCAGAAAATAGGGAGCCGGAGGAGCGGGGATATGGATGATTTCAGAGACTTTGATCACGCAGGAGTCACCTTCACTTTGTGTGAAAAATTATAAATAATAGGTTGCTCTCATTTATATTATTTATTAAATATATACGATAGAATGAATCTTGTCAGTATGATATTTCAAAAGAAGGAGGGCCTCTGAATTATGTGCGGAAAGGGAGCGGAACCAATGATTCACTCTGCAAGAGTGCCTTTAAATCAAGTAAAGATTCAGGATGAATTCTGGGATTATTACATTAAACTGGTGCGTGAGGTGGTTGTTCCATATCAATGGGATGCGCTGAACGACCGGGTGAACGGTGCGGAACCAAGCGGAGCCGTGCGTAACTTTAAAATAGCGGCGGGACTGCAGCAGGGCGATTTTTACGGCATGGTGTTCCAGGACAGCGACATCGCGAAATGGCTCGAAGCGGTAGCCTACTTGCTCGAGTCGCAGCCTGATCCGGCATTAGAGGAAATTGCGGACGGTTTGATCGAGATTATCGCGCAGGCCCAGCACGAAGACGGTTATCTGAACACGTATTTCACCGTCAAAGAGCCCGGTCAAAGATGGACCAATTTGGCGGAGTGCCATGAGCTGTATTGTGCAGGGCATATGATTGAAGCGGCGGTGGCTTATTACCGGGCAACGGGAAAAAGCAAGCTGCTGGACGTCGTAAGTCGATTCGCGGATCACATTGATTCCGTGTTTGGAACCGAGCCGGGGAAACTGGCCGGGTATGACGGACACCAGGAAATCGAGCTGGCGCTGGTCAAGCTGTATCAGGTGACCGGAAATGAACGATATTTGCGGCTCAGCCGTTATTTTGTGGATCAACGGGGACAAAAGCCGAGTTTTTACCATATGCAGTTGGAGGAACGCGGCGGGAAAACCCATTGGCCGTCAGGCAATGAGGCGGTTGATTTGGAATATAACCAGTCACATCTGCCGGTGAGGGAGCAGGAGAAGGCGATCGGCCATGCGGTTCGCCTGCTTTATATGCTGACTGGGATGGCGGACGTGGCGGCCGAGACGGGTGATGAATCCCTGCTTGCCGCTTGCCGTCGTCTCTGGGATAACATCGTTTCCCGACAAATGTACATTACGGGCGGGGTAGGTTCCATGCCGCAGGGCGAAGCTTTCTCCTTCGATTACGATCTGCCGAACGACACGGTTTATGCGGAGACATGCGCTTCGATCGGGTTGATCTTTTTTGCCCAGCGGATGCTGAAGATCGCCCCCGAGTCACAATTTGCCGATGTGATGGAAAGAGCTTTGTACAACACCGTTGTCGGCGGCATGTCCAGGGACGGCAAGCATTTCTTCTACGTAAATCCACTGGAAGTCGACCCGAAGGCTTGCGGCGGAGCAAACCACAAATACGACCATGTCAAGCCGGTGCGCCAGGAATGGTTCGGCTGCGCCTGCTGCCCGCCTAATGTGGCCCGATTATTAGCCTCTTTGGGCGAGTACATCTACACGGTGCAAGATGCAACCATTTATACACACCTGTATATCGGTGGAGAAGCGGCGCTTCAGGTGGGAGAGAACAAGGTTACTCTGAAACAAACTTCGAATTATCCTTGGAATGGCGATATTAAATTGGAGGTACTGCCGGAACAAGATGGAGAGAAGTTCGCCTTAGCCGTGCGGATTCCGGGTTGGTGCAAGAAGACGGGGGCAACGTTAATGCTGAACGGATCGCCATATGCGCTGGCCGACGATGCGATGACGAACGGTTATGCCCGAATCGAACGGGAATGGCGGTCCGGCGATGTGCTGGAGCTCTGCTTGGAGATGCCTGTGCTGCGTATGCACAGCCATCCTGCGGTCCGCGTCAATGCGGGAAAGGTAGCTCTGCAAAGGGGACCGCTCGTTTACTGCCTGGAACAGGCGGATAATGGACAACATTTACATGAAATTGTACTTCCACGGGATGTTGAATTTAAGGTCGGAAGGGAAGATAACCTTCTCGGCGGCGTCGTATCTATCAAGGCCGAGGGACTTCGGTTGCGTAATGAGGATTGGACCGACGGACTTTATAGTTCGGAATCAGCGCCGGGTATGAAGAGCGACACCATCAAGTTCATCCCTTACTATGCCTGGGCGAATCGGGGAGAAGGCGAAATGAGCGTGTGGGTAAGGGAACAGTAATATAATTAAAATGGAAAAGACCGGCCCGGAGCTGTTTTTGGCAGCAGCTTTAGGGCCGGTCTTTATTATACGATATATCTATACATTTACATGATGCCGTCCTCTGGGCACCACCAGGGGAGAGCCGCAAAGCGGGTCTTTAATTACCGTGCAATCCAATCCGAAGATCTCTTTGACCAGGGTGTCTGTAATGACCTCGGCAGGTGTCCCTTCGGCTACAAGCTTTCCTTGATGCAACGCAAAAATATGGTCCGCATACCGAGCCGACAGGTTGATATCATGAAGAACCATCACAATTGTCGTGTTATGCTGGCGGGTAAGGGCTGTAAGCAGATCCAGAATTTCGACTTGATAAGTAATGTCTAGAAAGGTCGTCGGTTCATCCAGAAACAGAATATCGGTCTGTTGAGCCA
>DJTQ01000288.1 GCA_002439285.1 Paenibacillaceae bacterium UBA6304 | reverse complement strand
ATACATTCATCGAGAATTCTTTTACCTCCCGTTCGATGAATTGCCCCATCAACCCCTCCTCCACCAAGTAAACTAGTATTGGCCGCATTGACTATGCATTCTAATTCAGATTGAGTTATATCTCCTTTAAGAACTTCTATAATTGTTGAATTTATTAATGCTCTCATGTGATTGCTTCCTTTCATTGCACTTGTCACTTTCAGATAACACCCTTTCTCCGAATTCACGAACCTCCCTCACACAGCCCAATCTGCGATTTCACAATAATAGATTTATAAGTATATTAGACGAACAAGCTGCTAAATCCTCCAGTTTGGAGTTATCTTCCAAATGCAATTTATTTATAACTCCATTGCTCCCTTACATTTTTCTTTGGGTTCCTTCCCATTCCTTTGCCCCATTTCTTGATTACTTTATTTAGTCCAAATAGATCATTCGGTGTACTCCATTTTTATGGTAATCTGGAAATTGTGTAATAAGAAACTATTTTAATAAGAAATGGAGAAGAATACGCGGTGAAAATAAAGGCATCCATCCTATTTTTAACGGTTTGTTTTTTGTTAATGAACGTGATCCCATCTCAGGCTAGGGCTGACAATAGCCATGCGAAGGCTCTGTGGGCATGGGATTTCTATGAAGCGGCGGCCGATTCGGATAAAATTAGTCAGTTGCTGGAGTTTTTAAATGAACGAGAGATCAACTTGTTGTTTATCGGGACAAGAAAAACGTTGCCGGATCAACCTGCAACCTATGAGGAACTGATTCGAAGAGCGCATGAAAACGGGATACGGGTCTTTGCGGTTGTCGGAAGAGCAAATTGGGCGCTGGAAGGATACCATCGCGAAGCGTTAGAAGAAGTTCGCCAGGTGCTATCCTTCAATGCTTCCCATCCTTACACTAGCTTTGACGGAATTCAATATGATGTTGAGCCGCACACTCTGCCTGAATTCAAGACCAAAAGAGGTTCTGTGAGCTATCAATATCTACAGCTTCTTAAAAGAATAGCGAATGAAATTGCCTCAAGCAATGAGGAGCTGGAGTTTAATGCAGCCATACCGAGTTGGTATGCAACGGGGGAAAACGCGGTTATTGTGGAAACCGGGGGTCAGCGAAAACCGCTGAGTTATTTTGTGTTAGACATCGTGGATACGGCAACCGTCATGGCGTATCGTGATACGGCCGAGCGGCAAATTCGCGCAGCACAATCGGAAACTGACTATGCGGCGAGTATAGGCAAGAAAATTTATGTCGGTGCGGAAACCAGCCCTCCCAACGGATACAGTATCCCGCATGAAATTACGTACTATGACAAAGGCTTAGAATATATGTACCAGCAGCTAGATACAATTATCGAATATTACTCGAATCATAGCGGCTTTAACGGGATTGCCATCCATAACTATTCAATATTTAAAACAATGACGCTCAACAATTAGCAACGTACTCATCCTCCATTCTTTCTACTAAATATGAAAATAGAACTCAAAAAAAACCCCTGAAGCCTACGGCCTCAGGGGTTTCTTCGATTAATACAGCGTCATATATTGGTCTCGTTCCCATTGATGCACTTGCGTGCGGAACATGTCCCATTCAATTTCTTTCAGTTCATAGAAGTGAGTCAATGCGTGATCACCGAGCGCTTCAGTAATGATTTCGCTGCGGAGCAATTCGCCGAGTGCTTCCTTCAGATCGGAAGGCAAGCTTGGAATTCCTTCTTCCACGCGCTCTTCTTCGGACATCACATAGATGTTGCGGTCAACCGGATCTACGAGCGGCAGCTCATTCTTGATGCCGTCCAAGCCGGCTTTCAGCATAACTGCAAGTGCCAGGTATGGGTTCGCTGCAGGGTCCGGGTTCCGGACTTCAACGCGAGTGCTAAGTCCGCGGGAAGCTGGAATACGAATCATCGGGCTACGGTTACTTGAAGACCAGGCCACATAACAAGGAGCTTCATATCCAGGTACCAGACGTTTGTAAGAGTTCACGGTCGGGTTCGTCACAGCCGCAAATGCACGGGCGTGCTTCAGAATGCCGGCCATGTAATGACGAGCTTCTTTACTGAGGCCCAGCTTGTCACTCTCATCATAGAAAGCATTAACGTTGTCTTTGAACAAGGACTGGTGGCAGTGCATCCCGGAACCGTTCACGCCAAACAGCGGTTTAGGCATAAATGTCGCATGCAGGCCGTGCTGACGAGCGATCGTTTTAACAACGAGCTTGAAGGTTTGAATTTGATCGGCAGCTTTAATGGCGTTAGCATATTTAAAATCAATTTCGTGCTGACCAGGCGCTACCTCATGGTGGGAAGCTTCAATTTCAAAGCCCATTTCTTCCAGCGTCAAAACGATTTCACGGCGGCAGTTTTCACCGAGGTCCGTAGGTGCCAAGTCAAAATATCCGCCTTGGTCATTCAATTCCATGGTTGGATTGCCCTTCTCATCGGTTTTGAACAGGAAGAATTCCGGTTCAGGACCGACATTCATGGACGTATAACCCATTTCTTCGGCTTCCTTCAAAGCGCGTTTCAGAATCGCGCGAGGGTCGCCGGCAAACGGTGTACCATCGGGCATATAAATGTCACAAATCAAGCGGGCAACGCGGTCTTCGGCAACCCAAGGGAAGATCACCCAAGTATCCAGATCCGGGAAAAGATACATGTCGGATTCTTCGATACGCACATACCCTTCGATCGATGAACCGTCGAACATCATTTTGTTATCAAGTGCTTTTTCCAATTGGCTGACGGGAATTTCTACATTCTTGATCGTCCCGAGCAAGTCCGTAAACTGCAACCGGATAAAGCGAACATTTTCTTCTTTGGCGATGCGCAAAATGTCTTCTTTTGAATAACTCAAACTAACCTCTCCCAACGTTTATATTTTGAAAAATCGGGACAGTTCTCCCTGGATCAGAGAGACCTGACCCGGTCTTTGTCCAGTAACAAGCTGTTGCTTAAGCATGCGATAAAGCTGCGAATCCGTCATCTCTTTGCGTTTCTCTTCGGTGTCTTTCGTAATGAACGTGGCTTCCTGCGAATCCTTTGTCATCGGATTCATGACCTGCTTGATCCCGGCGATATTGACGCCTTTGTCGATCAAGCCCTTGATTTCAAGCAAGCGCTCGACATCATTGAAGGAAAACAACCGCTGGTTCCCGGAAGTTCGGGCCGGCACGATCAGTTGATGCTGTTCATAATAACGAATTTGCCTAGCCGTTAAATCCGTAAGCTTCATTACGATACCAATCGGAAACAAGGCCATGTTTCTGCGAATTTCGTCACTCATCGCTCTCAACCTTCCAGTAAAATAATCATGGTCCTATTCTATGTTAACTATCCTAACATGTCAATAGGTATGTCAGAATAACTTACAACTCAAAGAAGAAAAATCATGGACTAAACCAGATTGCGATCCTTCATCGATTGCAAGGCTGTCAAAAGCCCGAATTTCACATGGGAGTAAGTTAAGCCGCCTTGCATATAGGCTATATACGGTTCACGAATCGGTGCATCTGCCGACAACTCCAGACTCCCCCCTTGGATGAATGTACCCGCCGCCATAATGACTGGATGCTCATAACCCGGCATATCCCAGGCTTCGGGAACTACATGTCCGTCTACCGCCGCTGCCCGCTGGATTCCTTGGACAAAAGCGATAAGCTGCTCGGGGCCTTTGAACAGAATAGCCTGAATCAAATCGGTCCTCTTGGCATCCCAGCGGGGGCGGCTTTCGAAACCTGCCTGCTCAAACACGGCTGCCGCGAGCACGCTTCCTTTGACGGCTTGTCCTACCGTCGTTGGAGCCAGGAACAGTCCTTGATAGATTCCGCGCGTTGTTCCCAGCATCGCTCCAACTTCTCCCCCTATTCCTGGAGCCGTCAACCGATAGGATGCAAGTTCGACCAGCTCCGCACGGCCACAAATGTATCCGCCTGTTTCAGCCAGCCCTCCGCCCGGGTTTTTGATCAAGGAGCCGGCAATTAAATCCGCTCCGACTTGGGTGGGCTCTTGTTCCTCGGTGAATTCGCCATAGCAATTATCAACGAATACGATGCAATCCGGCTTCAAGGCCTTCACTCTAGCGATCATGCTGCCGATCTGTTCTACTGTAAATGAATCTCTCCATTCATAACCGCGGGAACGCTGAATTCCGATTACTTTGGTCTTATCCGTTATTTTGGAAGCTACTGCATCCCAATCTACCGAGCCGTCTTCCAATAATGCCGCTTCATCGTAATGAATGCCGAAATCCTGCAACGAGCCGGTACCGTCCCCTGGTTTGCCAATTACTTTATGTAACGTATCATAAGGGCGTCCTGTAATATACATCAATCCATCGCCCGGACGCAGCACGCCAAATAACGCGGTAGCAATCGTATGCGTACCCGATGCAAAATGCGGACGCACCAGGGCCGCCTCAGCGCCGAATACTTCGGCGTATACAAGGTCGAGCACTTCACGTCCGCGGTCGTTATAAGCATAGCCGGTTGATCCCGCAAAATGGTAATCACTTACCTGATACTTCTGAAACGCTTCGATCACTTTCCATTGATTACGGTCTACAATCCGATCGATCTCGCGAAATTTATCTCCTGCTTGCCGTTCCGCATGTTCTACCCACTCAACAATTTCTTCTGAAAATACCGCCATTATGTCCTTACCTCTCCCTTGCCTATATCATCATTCTAGTTCATTTTATCTACTGTTCATCCACATTCATTCATGTTCAACCTAGTCGCTTCGCCCTCTATTGTTTAGACTGGCTCTCATGATCCGGAACGAAAAAAGGCGCCAGCATATATCCGTACTTCTCAAAGTCTCCCTGATTTACGTCGACCGAATAAATAATGTCCTCTTCCTCGTACTGCTGTCCTACTACATCGCCGATCCGGTAAAGAAAAGGCGTTAGATCGCCTCTCTGCGCCGGAATCCGGAACGTTCGCATTCCGCCTGACAATTCCTGCTGAACCGCCTGCCGGATACGCTCCAAGTCGCTCTCATCAAGCGCGCTGATCTTCAACGAGCCTTTTGTAGAAGGCAGCATCTCCAACTGCCCAGGACCGCACAAATCGATTTTGTTATAAAGCACGATCTGGGGCTTCCCTCCGGCTCCCAATTCGTCCAGAATCCGTTCCACAACCTCCATCTGCTCCCCTCGCATTGGCGAGGAAGCATCTACCACATGGAGAATCAGATCGGCTTCATTCGCCTCCTCGAGCGTTGCACGGAAGGCAGCGATCAGATCATGCGGCAGGTTCTGGATAAATCCGACCGTATCGGTTAGGACAACCTCTTTGCCGCCTGGCAGTTCCATCACCCGGGTCGTCGGATCCAGCGTAGCAAAGAGCCGATTCTCCACCAACACGTCGGCCGCGGTGAGCGCCTTAAGGAGCGTGGATTTTCCGGCGTTCGTGTAACCCACGAGCGCCAGTTGCACCACGCCGGTTTCCTGACGGCGCGAGCGATGCAGCTTGCGGTGCCGGGTTACCTCCTCAAGCTGGCGTTTCAGCTCGCCGATCCGGCGCCGGATATGGCGGCGGTCAGTCTCCAGCTTGCTCTCGCCTGGTCCCCGCGTGCCAATGCCTCCGCCGAGCCGGGACAAGTTCTTACCGTGCCCGGACAGCCGCGGCAGCAAATAGGTTAGCTGCGCCAGCTCCACCTGGATAATCCCTTCCCGAGTGTTGGCGCGCTGGGCAAAAATATCGAGGATAAGCTGAGTACGATCGATGATTTTCGCATCCAGCATCTCCTCGAGATTGCGCACCTGGGCCCCGGACAGCTCCTGGTCGAAAATGGCCGTATTTGCACCATGCTGAACCATGAGCTCCCGCAGCTCAACTACTTTTCCTTTGCCGATCAGATAGCGCGGATCCCGTTTTTCCCGGTTCTGCGTCATCCGGTCGGCCACCTCTACGCCGGCGGTTTCTGCAAGCTGGACCAACTCTTCCAAAGAATATTCCGGCAGAAATCCGCTCTGCTTGGCCTCCGCCGTGATCAGGCTAACCAGCACAGCCCTGTCCGGTAATATCGTCTTCGTCTCATGCGGCGTCTTTGACATGTTCACGACTCCTTATTTCTTATCCAGCTTCAAATCCTCCGTGCGGATAGTCATCAGCTCCAGCTTCCCTGGCGAACCGCCGCTGTATTGGTTCAACAGACGGACCGCTTGCTGGCGAATGGACCGCTCGATAATATTGCGCACATGCCTGGCGTTGCTGAACAAGTGCTCGCTTTCGAGTTTTTCCCGCAATAAGTGCTGCTTTAATTTGAGTATCGCCTGAGGCATCAGAATATAATCGCGTTCCTTTACCATTCCTTCGGCAATCTGAATCAGCTGGTCGATACTGTAATCGGGAAAATCCATTTGAATCGGAAAGCGCGACGGTAATCCCGGGTTGGCCGCAAGAAAATAATCCATCTCCTCGGAATAGCCCGCGAGGATGAGGATAAATTGATTCTTCTGATCCTCCATCGCCTTCACTAGCGTATCGATCGCTTCCTTGCCGAAGTCTTTTTCTCCGCCTCGCGCCAAGCTGTATGCCTCATCTATGAACAGAATACCGCCAAGCGCCTTCTTGACTAGGTCCCGCGTCTTCTGCGCGGTATGGCCGATATATTCCCCGACAAGGTCGGCCCGCTCCACTTCAATTAAATGCCCTTTACTCAGTACACCCATTCTTTGAAACATCTTCGCGACGATCCGAGCCACGGTTGTTTTGCCGGTCCCCGGATTCCCTTTGAACACCATATGATAGACTTGGGCTCCGGACAACAGGCCCGCCTCGGAACGCATCGTCGCAATTTGCAAGAGAGCAAAAATCTCAAACATCAGCTCTTTAATATGATCGAGCCCAACCAGACCGTCCATTTCCTTTTGCAATTCGTTAAACAGGCTTTGCTGAGGCATGACCTTGGCCCCTGACGTACTCTCTATTTCCGGAAGACTTTGCGAGACGACCGGAGGCTCGGTGCTGCGGAGAATAACATTGATCTGTCTGGAAGGTCTCTCCTCGGAAGACCCGCTTCTGCCCATAACACGCCCTGACATCTATGAATCACCTCTTTATGGAGTTGTTCAAAAGCCATACGAAGTTTTAATAAAACGACTTTTGAACCCGTAGCTTGCCGGGAGGGCTTCAACTTCTTTTAAAATGTATTCTCTCTCCCGCTCCGTTATTAGAAGTTTTCTCATTTCCACTCAAAAGCGATGGCGATATGATCCAGTTTCCACTTGGAATACGCCAAAATTTCACGTACCGTAGTCTGCATCGGTTTAAGGACCCGCGTCTCCGTCACAGACAATCCCGGACTATCGTATCCCAACGCATTAGCGATTTCATAAGCCCGGTTTCCGTGATACGAATGGGTAATGATTAGAACCGATTCCAGCCCCTTTTCTTCCATCATTTGCTGACTGAATTTTAAATTCTCATAGGTACTGGTTGCGTTGTTCTCCAGCAGCATCGCTGAACGCGGCACACCCTTGGACTCAAGGTAGTTGGCCATGCCTTCAGCTTCGGTAAACTCATAATCGGGACGATCCAAGCCCCCTGTCAGCAGAAAAATGCGAAACTTGCCATCCTTATAATCTTGGAGAGCCAGCTCCAGCCTTTCCTGCAATCCCGGGCTCGGCCGGTCTCCCCACATAGATGCGCCAAGTACGATTCCGACGTCTGCGGGCTCGACATAGTCTCTCGACGCAGCCGGATTCCTGTCGATGCTGCCGATTTCGGCCAGCACATAGAGTGACCAGCCAAGCCCCGCAACCAGAAGGAAAACCGGTATCCAAATCCATAGACGGCGACGGCTTCGTTTCTTTTGTCCAACCGAATAGATCGCGTTTCTCCTACTAATCCTCCCCATACTCCCCTCCCGGATGCTGAGCATCCTCGAGCACAAAACCGTTGCGGTAATGGGCCAAGGACATCGTAAAATAAGGAAAATGATGACCCCGGATCGATTGCATCAATTCCCTGGCCGTTTCCGTTGCCATGTCATAATCACGAACCGTGATATGGCCCCGTGAGAGCGCCTCGTCTAGCTCATCCTCATCCAACAGGAACACCTCGCCGTTCTTCAATACGACAATGTCCAAATACAAATCATCAAACCAAGGCACGCCCTGGTCAGTTACCCCTTGGGTCTTGCACACATCGATGTACCACTCCACAATGTCTCCCTTGTCGTCAAACATGGCGGTTACTACATAATGAGCTCCCTTTGGATAATATTGTAGCCAGGTATATCCTTTGTCGGCTATACGGAACGTATGGCCTCCGTAAGTTTTCCAAAGTGGATCGCGCAAAGCTTGAATACGGTACGATGTCACATATCCTCTGAACTTGTCGCTATCCACATACTTGGATTTGAACTGAC
The DNA here is from genome assembly GCA_002439285.1 of Paenibacillaceae bacterium UBA6304. Classification (GTDB taxonomy): domain Bacteria; phylum Bacillota; class Bacilli; order Paenibacillales; family Paenibacillaceae; genus Fontibacillus. The sequence goes on along the minus strand of DJTQ01000288.1, from coordinate 5,757 downwards.
GCTGCGTTACGCGGCGCCAATTCGCACGGTCTCCGAATTTTCGTTTCATAAGACTGATCCCTTTCAACACAATGTACTTTCAGCTTATCACATTTAAAAGGCAGTCTCAAAAGTGTAAATTTAAGATAATTACGAGAATGAGGTCAAAAAAACAAAAGAACCGCCCCCAAGCAATCCTTTGCTTGAGAGCAGCTCTAGAAATTCAATTAAAATATCGGTTAACCCCCGGAATTCATCCCGCCGGTGCCCGTTGGGTCGGCAATGACGCCATCGGTCTGGTTTCCGGTCCCATCCTGCGGCAAACCGGTTTCCGAGTTACCTCCGGATTCACCCCCGGAACCGTCCGGAGGTGTCCCCCCCGAATCTCCCCCGGTGCCTGGATCGGTTCCATTACCGCTTCCATTACCGGAGCCGTTCCCATTTCCGTTTCCATGGCCTTGACCATTGCCTTGGCCGTTGCCATTTCCATTGCCCTGGCCGTTGCCGTTATTCCCCGGCGGAATCGTACCCTGGTCTCCGTCCTGGCCGGAGTTGCCGCTGCCGTTGCCGGGATCTTCGATCCAGTCGCCATCGCCATTCTCATCCGGATCTACCTCATCCATTGGCAGATCATCCGCCACCAGCATCACCTGAGCGACATTCGACGGCTTACTCTCTACATCGTTTACCGCGTCGTATGCCGTAACATAGTACTCATACCCTGTTCCGACGACAACGCTGATATCCTCCGCAGAAAGTGCGGACGAATCCATGTAATGCGAGAAGTCGGCTTCCGAAGCTTCCTTCCGATAGATCTTGTAAACGGCCCCTTGCTCGCTAACTCCATTCCAATTCAGCGTAACGACTCCCGTATCCGGATTATAAGCGGCCGAAAGGTCGGTAGGTGTTTCCGCCACTTCCGGTTCCGGTGGTTCCGGTGCCTGTAATTCGCCTGGAACCGGGAAGTCTTTCACCGGAACGCCTTGCAGAGCCTCTGTCATAACTGACGAGAACAGTGCGGCGGCCTGGCCGCTACTGCCGTTTAACAAGTGGTCTTTATCCACTTTGTCATATCCCATCCAGATGGATGCCGTCCATTCCGGAGTGTATCCGACAAACCAAACGTCTCTATTCTTGCTGCTCTTCAATCCATTAATGCCATGTTGGGTCGTTCCTGTTTTACCCGCAACCGGCCGGTTAAGCCTAGCCCGTTTCCCGGTCCCGTCATTGACAACGTTCTGCATCATTTCCGTCATGTAGTAAGCCGTTTGCTCGCTCATCACTCGCTTTGGCTTCGGCGCGTTATATGTGTACTTTTCTACACCGTCATGATCCTGGATCATTTTGATGGAATAAGGCGCATTGTATTCACCGCCATTGGCGAACACGCTGAACGCTCCCGCCATTTCAAGCGTGTTTGTCCCATGGGTCAAGCCACCCAGAGCGATCGCCAGGTTCCGATCGGCTTTATCCATCTTTATGCCCATCTTCTCCGCAAATTTTACTCCGGTACCCACACCGACCTCATTGAGCAGCCACACGGCCGGAATATTCTCCGATTTCGTCAATGCGGTCTTCATGTCGATCGTTTTAGAGTAACCGTGCAGGTTTCTCGGGCAATAATCTCCGAAACACTGTTTCTCGTTATTTAGCGGGGTATTGACTGAAAATTCGCCGCTCTCAAGCGCTGGCGCATAAGAGACAATCGGCTTGAACGCCGATCCCGGCTGACGACGGCTGTTCAGGCGGCTAAAGCCTTTACGCTCATAATCGCGCCCGCCAAGCAGCGCTACAAGGCTGCCGTTCTCATGATTTTGGATGACGATTGATGCCTGAACCTGCTGGTCATCCTTGCTCTTCTCGAAAAAGTCGTCGTTGGCAAAAGCCTTTTCTACTGCTTTCTGTGCTTGAGCATCCATGGTCGTATAAATTTTGTAGCCACCACGGTTGAGTTGGTCTTCTGTGAGTCCAAATTTTTCTTCAGCCTCATTGATTACGTAATCTTTGAAGGCCTGATAGCTGTCATTTTTAGCTGGCGGCTCGTAGGTGTAATCCACTGCCTTAGCTTCATCACGTTCTTCAGCGGTAATGTGGCCCTCCTGAAACATCAGGTCTAGCACTACTGCCCGGCGTTCTTTCGAAAGTTCGGGATTACGTAGCGGATTATATTTGGACGGCCCCTTAGGCATCGCTGCTAGGGTAGCTATTTCCCAAGTTTTAAGATCGTTCAAGTCGCTTTTCCCAAAATAGCGGATGGAAGCAGCCTTGATTCCATATACCGTGCCGCCGAAAGGTATCCGGTTCAGGTACATGGTCAGAATCTCATCTTTGGTTTTATGGCGTTCCAGTGCCATCGCGATCGACATTTCGGTCGCTTTGCGGAAGAATGTCTTATCCGCATCAAGAAAAATATTCTTGGCAAGCTGCTGTGTAATCGTACTGCCGCCTTCCACCAGCGATCTGGCCATGATATCCTTAACCGCCGCCCGGCCGATGGACCACAGATCCACCCCGTTATGCTCGGCAAACCGTTTGTCCTCGGTAGCGATAAAGGCATCCTTTAATAGCTTCGGAATCTGCTCCGAATCGACCGGTTCGCTCTTGTCGATCGACAGTTCTCCCATCAGTTTACCGCTCCGGTCATAAACTTTCGACGTTTCATAGATCGTCAGCTTATCTCCGTTCGCGGTCAATATTTTCTCACCACTTATCGTAATGTACATATATCCTGCTATTGCGCAAAACACAGCAAACGCAATGGTGAAAAATGAGGTCCACAGTACCCGCTTTGCCGTCAGCCTTTTCTTTTTAGGCCCTTTCGGCGCATTTGGTTTTCGTGCTGGTTTACTGTTCCTTTCCACTCTGGAAGGTCTTTTGGTAGACATAGTTTCTTCTGACTCCCTTCATACCAGTTTCATCTTATCTGTGTATTGTGTGGATTCTACTGGTCCAATACCCATTTTTGCCCGGAAAGAAAAGAACAACCTCTTATCAGGTTGCTCCGCTCCTTATCCTATACCATTAAACGTACTGAATTTAAAAAAGTTTCAATATCCGGTATTAACCTTCATTCTGGGATTCCTGCATCAGCGATACATTGCGCTGCGGCTGGAACGTGGAGATTGCGTGCTTGTACACCATTTGCTGGCGTCCGTCGCTATCGATGACGATAATGTAGTTGTCGAAAGCTTTAATTGTTCCTCTGATCTGAAAACCGTTAGTCAAAAAGACGGTAACAGGAATGCTCTCTTTGCGCATTTGATTCAGGAATGTATCTTGGATGTTAATGGACTTGTTCATTTGCCGTACCCCCAATAGGAATCAATTAGTGTTTAGAATTATATTCAAGATCAGTTGGAAACTTTCCTGCTATTATAGCACGTACGGCTTCGAAATTGGCGGAGAAATTTTTGCCGTCGCCCACATCGACCCAGGAGATGTCGTTCATGTGGCGGAACCAGGATAGCTGTCGCTTGGCGAATCTCCGGGTATCCCGCTTCAGTTTCTCCACGGCGAGATCCAGCGGTACCCCATCTGCCAGATGCTCCGCGATTTCTTTATATCCGAGTCCCTGCATCGAGATGAGATTTCTGGAAAAGCCCCGGTCCAGCAGACGCTGAACCTCGCCGATCAGACCGGCGGCGATCATCCCGTCAATACGCTGTTCAATACGGTTATAAAGCATTTGACGGTCCATTGTCAAACCGATAAAACAAAGATCATAGGGCGATTGTTTATTTTGACGCTCTAAACTGGAAGATAATGTATCTCCGGTCAGATGGAAAATCTCCAACGCACGAATGACTCTCCGGACATCATTCGGATGTAATCGAGCTGCCGACTTAGAGTCGATGTCCGCTAGCTTGGCGTGCAGAACTTCAGGTCCCTGGAGGTCTGCTATCCGTTGCTGCTCGGCTCGAAATTCTTCATCCGCACCGGCCTCGGTAAACTGAAATTCATAGCAGACGGATTCAATATATAGTCCCGTCCCCCCCACAATAAAAGGAAGCTTGCCCCTGCCCTGGATATCCGGGATAAGCTCGCGACACCACTCCTGAAAACGGGCCACGGAAAATGGATCATCCGGTTCCAAAACATCAATTAAATGATGCGGAACTCCGTCCATTTCCTTCGGTGTGATTTTAGCGGTTCCGATATCCATCCCCCGATAGACCTGCATGGAATCTCCTGAAATGATCTCGCAGTTAAATGTTTTGGCAACCTCAATGCTTAAATTGGTTTTTCCGACGGCGGTGGGGCCGACCAGCACCAACAGTTTCGGTTTAGCGTTACTTGTCAAGCGAAATCACTCCGTACACAATTTTGGTATGGGACCGGGACTGGGTATTAAAACCTAGCCGCTCAAACTCTCCGCTCCCTTTCTTCTCTTTCAGCAACACCGTCTTTCGGGCTACCCGGCAAGCTTCCGTAATCACTTCGGGGTCAAGTTGATTGTTGTTCGCGTAAGAACGCAGCGGCGAGATGGCGGAAGACTCCTGAATCGGTTCGCGGAACATCGGATCGAAGTACACGATATCAACGCTTTTATCAGGCAGTCCGCGCAGCGTCTCCAAATGCTCCGCACGCTTCACGGTAATCCGGCGCAATGCCTCGTCAAATTCTTTTACCCCAGATACATAGTAAGCAAAACCTTCCCGCAGCAAACTCCATAAAGGAAGCGAGTCTTCCAGCGCCAGGACCTTGCCTTCCGGCCCGGCACCTAGCGCAAATACCGCGGCATCCGAGCCAAGGCCAGCGGTGCAGTCGATGATGGAATCGCCCGGCTGAACCATAGCGGCTTCGAGCATTGGGTCGCTTTCCCCTTTAAGCAGCCGCTTGGCCCGGACAAATGCCATACTGGGATGGAACAGCATCGCTTCTCCGTTCGGACGGTAGAGTCTCGCTCCACCTTCCAGGATGACGAGGATGTCCGCGTCTGCGTTTTGCGCAGACAGTTTTGGAAGCGAGGTGCGGTTTCGCGGAACGTAGTTGACACCCGCCTCCTTGGAGAGTGCCTGCGCCCTTTGTACAGCTTCCTGAACGGCGTGGTCCCCTGTTGTAATTATCACTAGCCATTTCCTCCGTTCACATAACCCGTTTAAACAGCTTCTCCAAATCATAGTTGGAAAAAGAGATCACAATCGGCCGCCCGTGCGGGCAAGTATAAGGCTGCTTGCATGCCCCCAGCCGCTGAAGCAGGGTGTCCGCTTCTTCTTTGGTCAGCTTCTGGTTGGCTTTAATCGATGCTTTGCAGGAAACGAGAATCGAAGATTTCTCGCGCAGCTTGGCCAGATCGATCGCCCGCTCGCTAAGCACCCATTCGGCCATTTCCTGAATAATCGCCGTCTCGTCCCCTTGCGGAAACCAATAAGGATAGGACACGACGCGGAAGGTACCGCCCCCGAAATGCTCCAGAATGACGCCGGCTCGTTCAAACCAGGATAGCCGATCTTTAAGCTTCTCGCTTTCTCCCGGTGTAAACTCCAGCGTAATCGGCAGCAACAATTCCTGGGAAGCATCGGCCGGGTTACCGAATTTCTCATAATAATATTCGTAATTGACCCGCTCATGAGCGGCGTGTTGATCGATCAGATACAGCCCGTTTTCATTTTGGGCGATCAAGTAAGTGCCGTGATGCTGTCCGATCAAGGACAGCTCCGGGAACGCCGGCAGCTCCGGCGCCGTACCTGGGGCGCCGTAAAGCGCCTCCTGCGCCGCCGAAGGCACGGGCGCAGCAGCCGCGCCGGCGTAGCCGCCTTGCGGCGCGCGGCCGGGCTG